>NZ_JAATEK010000036.1:0-84896 GCF_012034195.1 Microbispora sp. CL1-1 | reverse complement strand
ACGCGTTAGGTTTGAGGAGGAACCCCACCCGAGCGGTGTTCGTTCATCGCTATGGAGGCGGCAATGGACCCCTGGATCATTTGGCTCATCCTGGCGGCGGCGCTGGGCGTGGCGGAGATCTTCACGCTGACCGCGTCATTGGGGCTGCTGTCCGTCGCGGCGCTGCTCACGACCGCCGTCGCGGCCGTCGGGCTGCCGCCCGCGCTCCAACTCGTCGTGTTCGTCATCGCCTCCGCCGCCGGCCTCGCCGGAGTGCGCCCGATCGCGCTCCGGCACATCAAGCAGCCGCCACCGAAACGCTTCGGCGTGTCCGCGCTCGTCGGCAAGTCCGCGTACGTGACCAGGGAGGTCACCGGCAGGGACGGCCGGGTACAGATCGGCAGCGAGGAGTGGTCGGCCCGTGCCTACGACGAGACGCTCGTGATCCCGCCGGGGGCCACGGTCGACGTCATAGAAATCGAGGGCGCCACGGCCCTCGTATATCCCCGGGAGTGAGCATGGACGCTGCACTGATCGCCGGAATCGTCATCGCGTTCGTCGCGATCCTGACGGTGCTGCGAGCGGTCCGGATCGTGCCCCAGGCCAGAGCCGGCAACGTCGAGCGCCTGGGCAGGTACTACCGCACGCTGGGCCCCGGCCTGAACTTCGTCATCCCCTACATCGACCGGGTCCGCCCGCTGCTGGACCTGCGCGAGCAGGTGGTGTCGTTCAAGCCGCAGCCGGTGATCACCGAGGACAACCTCGTCGTGGACATCGACACGGTGCTGTATTTCCAGGTCACCGACCCCCGGGCGGCGGAGTACGAGATCGCCAACTTCATCCAGGGCGTCGAGCAGCTCACCGTGACGACGCTGCGCAACGTGGTCGGCGGCATGGACCTGGAGAAGACGCTCACCTCCCGCGACATGATCAACAGCCAGCTCCGCGGCGTGCTGGACGAGGCCACCGGCAAGTGGGGCATCCGGGTCAACCGGGTCGAGATCAAGGCGATCGACCCGCCGAAGACCATCAAGGACGCCATGGAGAAGCAGATGCGGGCCGAGCGGGACAAGCGCGCGGCGATCCTCACCGCCGAAGGCCAGCGGCAGTCGCAGATCCTCACCGCCGAAGGTGAGAAGCAGAGCGCGATCCTGCGTGCCGAGGGTGAGCGCACCTCCCAGATCCTCAAGGCCCAGGGCCAGTCGCAGGCGATCGACGAGGTGTTCCAGGCCGTCCACCGCAACGACCCCGACCCCAAGCTGCTCGCCTACCAGTACCTCCAGGTGCTGCCCCAGCTCGCCCAGGGCCAGGGCAACACGATGTGGGTGATCCCGAGCGAGGTCACCTCGGCGCTCAACACGTTGTCGAAGGCGTTCACCGAGTCGCTGCCCGCGAGCCGGGCCACCGTGACCGACGGCCGGGAGCACGAGCGGAGGACGGCGGGCAGCGAGGCGGTCGCCGAGGCCGAACGCGCCGCCGCCGAGGCCAAGGCCGCGGCCGAGGACAGCGAGCTGGGGCCGCGCCAGATCGAGGCCGGCCGCCCCGCCCTCGGCACGAACGGCATCCCCTCCCCCGACCCGGCCCACGCCGTACGCCCGGACGAGCAGGCATAACGCCCGGTCGGCCACGCGGCTCTCCAGCCCTCGGGCGGGGGGCCGCCCCGGCTCGTGGGGTGTCCGCTGGGCACGTCGGTCACTGCACCGAAGGAGACCTCGCGGTGATGCCCGGCGGACGTGTCGCCGGATCTTGCGCAAGTCGGTCGCTGTGCCGGCGGAGACTTCGGTCCGCGGTGATGCCTGGCGGACTGCCCACGGGTCTCGGGCAAGTCGGTCACTGCGCCGCAAGGAAGCTCCGGTCCTCGCGAAACCCGCTTCGCCGGGTCTTCGCTGCGGTCCTCGCTCCCTTCCGCTCCGCTCCCTCCACCCCGGTCAACGTCGGGCACCGACCGGGATCGGTCCGGCGGGGTCACACCATGGCCAGGTAGGCGGCGAGCTCCTCGGCCGAGGACGTGGAGATTCCCACGTATCCGTCCGGCCGTACGAGGGTGTGCCGCTCGCCGCCGTACGGCTCGGCCGGCGCGTACGCGCGCACCTCGGGGCCGCCGGGGACGTGCGGAGCGGGGTCGGGGGACAGCAGGGTGAAATGCGGGCCCCGCAGCAGGTCGAACATGCGGGCCC
The DNA here is from genome assembly GCF_012034195.1 of Microbispora sp. CL1-1. Classification (NCBI taxonomy): domain Bacteria; kingdom Bacillati; phylum Actinomycetota; class Actinomycetes; order Streptosporangiales; family Streptosporangiaceae; genus Microbispora; species Microbispora sp. CL1-1. Next base: position 82,740 of record NZ_JAATEK010000036.1, on the reverse strand, counting down.
GCGTGCCGTCCGCCAGCGTCAGCGGGCCGTCCGGCACCCGGTCGCCGCCGCGCAGGGCGAGCGAGCCGCCCCGGTAGCTCAGCGAGAGCTGGTAGGTGTCCTCTCCGCGTTTGTAGGACTTCTTGTCGGCGAGATCCACGCTGAGGCCGAGCACCCGGGCGGCGACGGGCCTGCGCTCCTCCTCGTAGGTGTCCAGCAGCGCCTCCGGGGCTCCCGCGAGCACCCTGGCGAGCTTCCAGCCCAGGTTGTAGGCGTCCTGGACACCGGTGTTGAGCCCCTGCCCGCCCGCCGGCGGGTGCACGTGGACGGCGTCCCCTGCGAGGAAGACCCGGCCGGACCGATACCGGTCGGCGAGGCGGATGTTCACCCGATAGAGGGAGGACCACAGCAGCTCGGTCAGGCGCACCCTGCGCAGCATCGACCTCTCGGCGAGGATCCGCTGATACGCGGACAGCGACTCCTCCGGCGTGCTCCCCGGCTTCAGTGAGGCGATCATCTGGAAGGTGTCGGTGCCGGCCATCGGATAGAGCGCCACCATCCCCCGGCCCGGCCGCACCCAGACGTGGATGTGGTCCCGGTCGAGCCCCTCGACCCGTACGTCGCCGAGGGCCATCCGCTGCTCCTCGCGGGTCTCGCCGGCGAAGCCGATGCCGAGGGCCTTGCGCACCGGGCTCCTGCCGCCGTCCGCCGCGACCAGGTAACGCGCCCGCACGCACTCTCCCGTGGCGAGCCTGGCGGTCACGCCGTCCGCGTCCTGCTCGAATCCGGTCATCGCGCTGCCCTGCTCCACCTGCCCGCCCAGCTCGGCCAGGCGCTCGCGCAGCACCGCCTCGGTGCGCCACTGCGGGTGCATCAGCACCGTCGGGTACGGCACGGCGTCCGTGGCCGCGGCGGACTTGTGCATGCGGGCCCGCCAGATCGGCACGGCGCCCACCCTGACCGCCAACGGCGGGTAAGGCGTCGCCGCGGCGAGGATCGGGCCGATCACCCCGAGGTCGTCGAAGACCTCCTGCGTACGCGGTTGCAGGCCCTTCCCCTTGGAGCCGGTGGCGGGCTCGGGCGACTCGTCCACGATGCGGAAGGCGACACCACGGCGGGCCAGGTCCACGGCGAGGGTGAGCCCGGTGGGCCCGGCCCCGACGATCAGTACGTCCGTGTTCTCATGCATGCCCCGACCGTGACAGGCCGCTCTGCCAAATCCCTGTCACGCGCCTGCCGCGCCCCGCTATCCCGGTCCGATCTTGATCTGCCTGGACGACTTCTCGGACTCCGACGGCAGCAAAGAGTAGTGATGTGAATACCCATTGTGGCGTAAGGTCGGCTCGTGTTGTGGGCCTTCGTTGATGAGAGCTGCCGGGTGCGCGCGGACGACGACTGCGTCTATGCCTTGGCTGCGGTTGTCATTCCCTCCAGCGGGCTTGAGCACGTCAGATCGTCGATGGACGCTCTGCGGTACGGGAAAGCCCCGACGGTGCATTGGAGGACGGAGCGGACGCCTCGCAAGTCAGTGATCGCGCAGGCAGTGGCGTCCATTGATTTCGCCTCGGTGGTGGCGGTCAGCCTGCACGACATGGGCAGCCGTCCGGAACGCGCCCGGCGGCACTGCCTGCTTCGATTGCTGCCCGAACTGTCGGCACACAATGTCGGTACGGTGGTCTTCGAGTCGCGCAGGACGCAAGACGCGCATGACCGCGCGATCTTGACCGTGCTACGCAGACACGGCCAGGTCGCGGCGGGGATGACGGTCAGGTGGGAGCGAGCCAGCTCGGATGCCGCGTTGTGGGCCGCCGATGTCCTCGCCGGCATCGTGACAGGGTGGCTGGGCGGGGAGAACCTGTGGTGGCCCCTGTTCGAGAAGCGGGTCACTTTCCTGGAAGCAGGAGAAAACCACCGTTGAAAACGCGAACGCCGGGCTCCCGATTCCATCGGGGGGTTCCCGGCGTCACTTCCGCATCCCAGGGGATGCGACACACACAGTATCCGGATACTGCCTTTCCGCTGTCAAGCGCGTCGTCCCGCGGCACACGGCGGCGAGCGCTCCAAATTCCCGTGACGACTGTCGTCGCCGTACGTGAGGAGTGAGTCGACGGGTACCCGATCAGGGGGACTACTGCTGCCGGACGCGTGAGGGGAAGGCTTTGACCGGGTGCGTGGACATCTCCGGGGAAGGGCGAGCGGTTCCCCGCCGCTTCGCCGAGACGAGGTGCGCGCACCGGTGCCTGACCCCGTCACAAGGGGGCCAGTCCTGAGGAGATCATGGAGGCGATCTGGGTGGCCGCGGAGATGCGCGCCGGCGGCGCCTACGCGCACTCCACCCTTGCCCTGCACGCGATGAGCGAAGCCACGCCGGACAAGGGTGACTCCCCCGCTCGCTGAAGGGGGCGACCTCTCGCTGGTGCGACGGCACGACCTCTGTCGTGGACGTCGGCGGACAGGCGCCGGGCCGCTTCCGCGGCGGCGCGCGCGTTCAGACGCGTCAGGAAGCGGCGAGGGTGATGCGGTCGGCGAAACGGGCGTAACGCGACAGTTCGTCGCGCGTCGGGGCGACGATCAGCTCCCCGGCGACCTGTTCGATGCCGGCGCGCAACACCTTGGCGGCTCTGCGGGCCCTGCGCCGCCCTCCGGCCCAGGCGAACACCCGGCACAGCCCCGCGATCAGCAGGCCCGCCAGCGCGCCGCCCAGCAGGAGCACGGTCGGCCACGGCGCGCGGCCGAGCGTGGGGGTGGGCAGCCCGGGCAGCATGAGATAGTCCAGCGCGAAGCGCACGAGCAGCCAGATCGCGCCCACGGCCATCGCGGCGACGGTCAGCCACTGCGCCGTCCCCGCCACGCGCCACCACCGAGGGGCTCTGGAGACACGGCCCGAGGTCGCCGCCGCGACCGTGCGGTCCAGGGCGTCCGTCAGCTCCTGCGACCGCGACCGGGCCGCGTGCCGTACGGCTGTCGCCCACGGCTCGGGCACCGTGGCCGCGGCGGCGGCCCCGACGTCGCGCAGGGCGGTGTCCACGGCGGAGACCTCGACGGCGGTGGCCGCGGGCAGCGAGGAACGGGCGCCCTTGGCCAGGTGGAGACGGCGCAGCGGGTCGGGCCGCAGCTTTCGCAGCCAGCGCGTCACCGGCCAGCCCGTCGCGGCGATCGAGCGGTGCCGATGCGACTTCGCGACCGCCTCGACCACGGCGGGCACCCCCGCCGCCTGTGCCAGCGCCCGCGTGAGAGCCCTGCTCAGGGCGACGTCGGGCACCGCGACCCGTCCCGGCGCGGGCGCCGCCCCGGCCGCCGCATGCGACGCGGCGGGAGACGGCGACGCGGCGGGAGACGGCGACATGGCCGGAGACGGCGGCCCGGTGACCACCCCCGATGCCGCCTCCCGCGCGGCCAGCGGGGCTTCCGAGGGCAGGACGGCCGGAGGCGCGGCGTCCGGGGGCCGGGTTTCGGCCCAGAGGGCGGCGGCGGCCGAGGCCACGTCGGCGGCGAGCCGGGACGACCAGGCGCGGCGGCGGGAGACCTGCCGGTCGAGCAGCGCCCGCAGCTCGGGGACGCCCTCGCCGGTGCGGGCGGAGACGCCGAGCACCGGCACCCCTTCGAGCCCGTCGGCCGCGAGCAGGCCGCGCAGGTCGTCGAGACAGCGCTTGACCGACCGCTCCGGCAGCCGGTCGACCTGGTTGAGCACGACGACCATGACGTCCCGGTGCCGGGCGAGCGGGCGCAGGTAGCGCTCGTGCACGGCCGCGTCGGCGTACTTCTGCGGGTCGAGGACCCAGACCAGCAGGTCGACCGCGGCGACCAGGCGGTCGACCTCCCTGCGGTGGGACAGCTCGATGGAGTCGTGGTCGGGCAGGTCGAGCAGGATCAGCCCCGACGCGTCGCCGTCGACCGTGTGACGCAGCGGGACGTCGAGCCAGTCGAGCAGCGGTCCCGAGCCGGCGGCGCCCCACAGGGCCGCCTGCGCCTTGGCGGTCGTCGGCCGGGTCACCCCCACCGCGGCGAGCTCGGTCCCCGACAGGGCGTTGAAGAGCGACGATTTGCCGCTGCCCGTCGCCCCGGCGAGGGCGACAGCGGTGTGCTCGACCGACAGGCCGCGCCGTACGCCGGCCCGGGCGACCACGGCGCGCGCGTGGTCCACGGCCTCCTGGCCGAGCCGGCCCTCGGCCAGGTCGGCGGCCTCCGCGAGCGCCTCCAGCCGGTCGTCCAGCGACACCTCCGCCTTCCGCAGCGGGAGCTTCACAGGAGGCCCCTCTCCTGTACGGCCTTGGCGGCCTCACGCAGCCGGGCGGCCGTCTCCGGAGCCGGGCCAAGCCCCTCCACCAGGGAAACGAAGCGGGCGCGGTCCTCGTCGAGCAGGGCGCGCACACGCTGCCGCAGGTCCTCGCGGGCCCGCTGGGTCAGGGTGCGTACGGCCTGGTCGCCGAAGACGGCTTCGAGCAGCTTCTGGCTGAGCACGCCGGTGCCACCGGCGATGCCCAGCTCGATGCCGGTGATCCCCCCGGTCGTGGAGAACACCGCAAGCATGATCAGCACGCCGAGGCTGTTCACGCCGAACGACGCCGCCCGGGCGAGCGTGCGCCGGTCGGCGCCTTCGGAGCGGACGAGGTCGAGCACGTGCCCCTGCCAGGCGCGTACGGCCGCGCCGGCCCGGGCGGGCAGGTCGGGGGACGCGCGGCCGAGCCGCCCCGAGACGGCGACTCCCGACTTCTCCAGCAGGTCGCGCCCGGCGGGAAGGGCCAGCCACGCCTCCACGGCCCGTTCGGCGGCAGCATCGGCGGTGGCGCGGATCAGCGACTCCACCCCGCTCTCCAGCGCGATCCGCAGCTCCTTGTCGGGCGCCGGGCGGCCACGGAAGACGGCGACGAGGCGGTCGCGCAGCCAGCCGACGCGGGACTCCAGGGCCCGCATGAGGTCGCCGGTGCCGACGAAGTCCTGCCAGCGGGCCAGCACCTCGCCGCGCAGCAGCCTGCCGTCGCGCATCCCCTCGTCGAACGCCGACATCGCCACGTCGTACGCCTTGACGGCGATGTCGCGCAGCTCGGCGATCCCCGCCCGCTGGCGCTCCACCCGGTCGGCCAGGTCGGGCACCCGGGTGCCGAGGCTGTCCAGGGCGCCGGTCAGGGTCCGCCGTACGACCTCGGCCCGTGCCTTGGCGTCCACGGTCAGGCCGGCGAGCCAGGTCGCGATCGGCTGCACGACGTCGGCGGGCAGCCGGGCGCGCTCCGACGGCAGCTCAAGCTCGGGCACGGCGAACAGTGGTGTGCCGCCCAGGCCGTTCTCGTTCAGGAGCCGGGTCAGGTCGGCGACGACGGGCTCGCGGGCCTCGGCCGGGACCCGCTGGAGGATCACCGCGAGCGCCGTGCTCCGCTCCCGGGCCACGCGCAGGAAGCTCCACGGCACCTCGTCGGCGTACCGCGCGGCGGTCGTGACGAACAGCCACAAATCGGCCGCGGCGAGCAGTTGCGCGGCCAGCTCGCGGTTGGCCGTCACGACCGAGTCGATGTCGGGGGCGTCGAGCAGCGCCAGCCCGGGAGGCAGGGCGTCGACGGGGGCGATCCGCAGGGTGCCCGGCTCGCCGCGTCCGCCGTCGGCCACCCCGCCCGTCACCCGGGCCAGCCCGGGCAGGACGGTGGCGGCGGTGAACCAGGCGACGTCGGCGGGGTTGCACACCAGGGTCGGCGCGAGCGTGGTGGGCCGCAGCACCCCGGGCTCGGTCACGAGCGCCCCGGCCAGCGAGTTGACCAGGGTGGACTTGCCCGCCCCCGTGGAGCCTCCGACCACGGCGAGCAGCGGCGCGTCGATGGCCGACAGGCGGGGCAGCAGGTAGTCGTCGAGCTGCCCGCGCAACTCCGCCAGGACGCGCCTGTCGGCCGCGGCGTCCCCGATTTCCAGGGGAAACAGGTCCTGATCGAGGTGACGCCGCAGGCTCTCCAGGGCGGCGCGCAGCCTGTCGTTCCCCGCCATACCCCCGACCTTCCCTGTGGAAGGCCGCCGAATCAACCGCTCCGGTCGTCAGGAAGCGGGCGTGGCCGCCGGAGTGGGGAGCAGCACCTTGCACTTGTCGTACGCCTTGGCCACCTTGGGGTCGGCCGTGGCCAGGCCGCGTACACCTCCGTTGGCGGGCAGCTCGGCGCCGTTGTCCTTCATGCAGGTGCGGAACGCCTGGAGGGCCTGCGGATCGGCGCCGCGCCGGCCGCCGAACCCGCCACCGCCGGCGGGCATGAGCGAACGGCACGCCTCGAACGCCTTGCTCATGGCGGGGTCCATCGACCGGAAGCCGCCGAAGCCGCCGCCGGGCCGCCCGCTCGGTCGTCCGCTCGGCCAGGCGGTGGGCCTGCCGCTGGGCCTGTCACTGGGCCAGGCGCCGGGTCTGTCGCTCGGCCGTCCGGTGGGCAGCGTGACGCCGTTCTCGCGCAGGCAGTCGGTGAACGCGGTCCGGGAGTCGGCGCCCGAACCACCGGCGGCGGCCTGCGTGGTGGCCGTGGTGGGCGTGGTGGGCGTGGTGGCTGCGGTGTCGTCACCGCCGCCGCAGCCGGTCACCGTGACGGCCAGGGCCGCCGCGGCGACGGCGATGGACAGGTAGCGCAAGGGAGATCACCCTAGCCTTTCGTCGGGAGCCTCTCCGTGAGGAGGGCACGCGGAGAGGCGGACGCGGAACACCGCGCCGCGGCCGGGCTTGCTGTCGGCCGTGATGGTGCCGCCGTGGGCCTGGACGAGTGCGGCGGCGATGGACAGCCCGAGCCCCGTGCCGCCGGCGTCCGACCGGCTGCGCGAGGGATCGGCGCGGTAGAACCTCTCGAAGACCCGCTCGGCGTCGCCGGGGGCCAGGCCGGGCCCGTCGTCGGCCACCTCGATCAGGGCCTGCGACCCGGACACGATCCCCACGCCGACGCGGAACGCGGTGCCCTTGGGGGTGTGCCGCAGCGCGTTGCTGACGAGGTTGCCGACGACCTGGCGCAGCCGCGCCTCGTCGCCGAGCACCCGCACCGGTTCGTCCGAGTCGTCCAGCCGCAGCAGGTCGATCTCCCGGTCCGGCGCGAGCGTCTGCGCGTCGAGCACCGCCCCAGCCGCGAGGCTGAGCACGTCGACCGGGCGGCGTTCGAGGGGACGCTGCTGGTCGAGGCGGGCGAGCAGCAGCAGGTCGTCCACCAGCAGGCCCATCCGTACGGCCTGGTCCTCGATGCGGCGCAGCAGCACGACGGGGTCCTGCGAGTTCTGCTGCCGATAGAGCTCGGCGAAGCCGCGGATCGAGGTGAGCGGGGTGCGCAGCTCGTGGGAGGCGTCGGCCATGAACCGGCGCATGCGCTCCTGCGACGCCTCCCGCTCCCGGAAGGCCGTCTCGATCTGGGTGAGCATGCCGTTGATCGACCGGCCGAGACGGCCCATCTCGGTGCGCCGGTGCCGGAGCGGGACACGCCGCGACAGATCGCCCGCCGCGATGGCCTCCGCCGTCCGTTCGATCTCCCCCAGCGGGCGCAGGCTGCGCCGTACGAGCCAGTAGCAGGCGACCCCGAGCGCGACGAGCACGGCGAGACCGACCCCCAGGACGATCACCGCGAGCCGGGAGACCGTGCCGTCGATATCGTCCAGGCTGATGGCCGCGACGCGGAAGCGGGCGCCGTCGTCCTCGCGTACGGCGATCGCCCGCCACAACCCTCCCGAGGAGCCCTCGACCGTGAAGAGCCACTGCCTGCGGTCCTGCCGGGGGGTGGGCAGCGCGGGCAGCGAATCGGCGTTCGGCGGCTCCTGAACGGTGCGGATGACGGTGCCGTTCCGGTCGAGCAGGACTACGTAGAACGAGCCGAACTGCCGCGGTGGCCGGAACGCGTTGCCCATGACCTGCGGCGGAACCGGTGGTTCCGCCGGCCGCCGCCCGAAGGCCGTGAGCTGCACGTCGACCCGGTCCACCAGGTAGCCCCGCAGGAGCTGTACGGCGAAGCCGCCGGTGAGCGCGATCGCGAGCGCCACGAGCAGCAGCGTCCCCGCCACGAGCCGCAGCCACAGCGGGGTCCTCGCGACCCGCCGCCGCAGCTCGCGGATGCTCAGCAGGCGCAGCGCGCCGAGCGGGCGCGGCGGCCGGGGCCACCGGCGGGTGCGGCCGGACTCGTCCGCCTCCGCATCGCCCTCCACATCGGCCTTCGCGGCGGCCCTTTTACCGGCGCCGCGGGCGTGGATCAGGTCACTGACGCGGCGCACGGAGGACATAGCCCACGCCGCGGAGCGTGTGGATCAGTTTGGGCTCGACCGTGTCGATCTTGCGGCGGAGATAGGAGACGTACGACTCGACCACGTTGCGGTCGCCGCCGAAGTCGTAGTGCCAGACGTGGTCGAGGATCTGCGCCTTCGACACCACCCGGCCCTGGTTGACCATGAAGTAGTGCAGGAGCTTGAACTCGGTGGGCGACAGCCGTACGGGGGCGCCGTCCCGCCAGACCTCGCGGGACTCCTCGTCGAGCTCCAGATCGCCGACGCGCAGCCGGGCGGGAGTCGTGTCGCCGCGGGTGCGCCGCAGCACGGCCCGGATGCGCGCGAGCAGCTCCTCCAGGCTGAACGGCTTGGTGACGTAGTCGTCGCCCGAGCCGAGCCCGATGATCTTGTCCTCGTTCGCGTCCCTGGCGGTGAGGAACAGCACGGGGATCCGCCGCCCGGAGGCGTGGAGCCGGTCGGTGACGGCGAAGCCGTCCAGATCGGGCAGCATGACGTCGAGCACGATCAGGTCGGGGCGCATCTTGCCGGCGATCTGCACCGCGTCGCGGCCGGACGACGCGGTGATCACCTCGAATCCGGCGTACCGCAGGCTCGCCGACAGCAGCTCCCTGATGTCGGGCTCGTCGTCGACGACCAGCAGGCGGCCTTCCCTGATCACGATCCCGCCCTCCGGTCCAGGGCCGCGATCACGATCCCGCCCTCCGGCCCAGGGCCGCGCCCTCGGTGACGGACGTCGCCGCCACCTGGCCCTGCGCGTCGGGGGTCCCCGCGACGGTGACGAAGCTGCCGGGCTTGAGGTCGGAGACCTTCCCCGACCGGGTGACCCGCACCTTGGTGTCGCGCGAGGTCGTCACCGTGACCACGCCGCCGTTCACGGTCTGGACGTAGATCTTGTCGCCGTCGACCAGCTTGACGGTGCCGAAGGTCGCGCCGCCCGGCCCCGCTCCCGCCCCGGCGCCTCCGGCCCCTGCGCCGCCGCCCGCACGCCCGGCGCCACCGCCCGCGAAGCCACCGCCTCCGCCCGCGCCCCGGGCGAACCCGCCGTTCGCTCCGCCGCCTCCGGGGGCCTGAGCGTCCGCGAACGCGCCGGCGCCGGCCTCGCGGGACGGGAACCGGCCCGACGTGGAGCCGCCCATGAGCTTCTGCACCTGGATGCCGAGGAGCAGCCCGGCCACGAGCAGGACGCCTCCGGCCAGGGCGAGCGTCAGCTTCGACCCGCCCGCCCGAGCGGGACGCGCGGCCAGGACCTCCTGGAGGTCGTCGTCGTACGGCGAGGCCTCCAGAAGCTCCTCGGTGTCGTGCCTGCTCACATCCATCTCCCTTCCATGGGTCCGGCCATCACTCGAAGCGGAGGGCTTCGATCGGCCGCAGCCCGGCGGCACGGTTGGCGGGATAACTGCCGAAGAACAGGCCGATCGCGACCGAGACGCCGAGCGCCAGCGCGATCGACGTGGGGACGATCACCGGTTGCACGCCCGCGATGGTGAACTGGGCGCCGACCACGGCGATCAGCACGCCCAGCAGGCCGCCGACGAGGCTGAGCATCGTCGCCTCGGCGAGGAACTGGCCGAGGATCGCGCCCTTGGGCGCGCCGATCGCCTTGCGGATGCCGATCTCCCTGGTCCGCTCGGTGACCGTGACGAGCATGATGTTGGTGATGCCGATGCCGCCGACGAGCAGGCTGATGGCGGCCACCGCGCCGAGCAGGACCGTGAACGTCCCGATCGCCGCGCCGACCGTTTCCTGCAGGGTCTCCTGGTTGAGGATGCGATAGTCGGCGCTCGCCGTGCCGGTGATGCCGTGCCGCTGGTTGAGCACCTCGGTGACCTCGGCCTGCGCGGCGTCCACCGTCTCGGCGCTCTTGGCCTGGACGAGGATCTGTCCCAGCGGCCCGAAGCCGGTCAGGCTCTGCTGTACGGCGGGCAGCGGGGCGATGGCCACGTCGTCGGCGTCCTGGAAGCCGGACGAGCCGGCCTCCTTGAGCACTCCCACGACGGTGAACGGCACGCCCGACACGGTGATCTGCTTGCCGAGGGGATCGACCGTGCCGAACAGGTCGTCGGCCACCGTCTGCCCGATCACCACGACCTTGCGCGCGGCGAGCACGTCGTCGTTGAAGAAGTACGTCCCCTTGGCCACCGGCTTGTTGGACGCCTCGAAATAGCTCGGGTAGGTGCCCACGAGCTGGCCGATCGCGTGGCTCGCCCCCTCGTACGTCGCGGTCTGGGACTGGGCCGTCACGACGGGCGAGACGCTCTTGACCGAGGGGGCGTTCGCCGGGTCGGCCAGCGCCCGCGCGTCCTCGACGGTCAGGTTCTTGGCCTGGGTGCGGGGGCCGTTGTTCTGCCGCCCGGCCCCGCCGCCGTCTCCGCCGCCGAAGGCCCGGGCGAACCCGCCTCCACCGCCCCCGCCTCCCGAGGTGGAGGGCGTGATGGTCAGCGAGTTGGCCCCGAGCTGCTGGATGTTCGCCTGGATCTGCCGCGAGGACCCCTCGCCGATCGCGACCAGCAGAATCACCGCGGCGACGCCGATCAGGATGCCGAGCATGGTGAGCGCGCTGCGCATCTTGTTGGCGGCCAGGCCGCGCAGGGCGAACCGCAGGACCTCCGCGCCGTTCACGAGGCCACCTCCGCGAGCCGCGGGGGCAGCCCGCCGACCGGCGTGGTGCGCGCGTCCTCCACGATCTGGCCGTCCATGAGGCGGACGACCCGTTTGGCGTGGGCGGCGACCTCCTCCTCGTGCGTGATGACGACCAGGGTCCGGCCGTTCGCGCTGAGGCGGTCGAAGATGTTCATGACGTCCTCGCTGGACTTGCTGTCGAGAGCGCCCGTGGGCTCGTCGGCCAGCAGCAGGGTCGGCGCGGTGACGAGCGCGCGGGCCACCGCCACCCGCTGCTGCTGGCCTCCGGACAGCTCGTTGGGCTGGTGGTGGACGCGCTCGGCGAGCCCGACCCGGTCCAGCGCGGCCAGCGCCCTGCGGCGCCGCTCTGCGGCCTTGACCCCGCCGTACGCCAGGGGAAGCTCGACGTTGGCGAGCGCGCTCATCCGGGGGATGAGGTTGAACGACTGGAAGACGAAGCCGAGCTTGCGGTTGCGGACGATCGCGAGCCGCCGTTCGTCGAGCCCGCCGACGTCGGTGCCGTCGAGGCGGTAGGTCCCGCCGGACGGGATGTCGAGGCAGCCGATGATGTTCATCAGCGTGGACTTGCCGGAGCCGGAGGCGCCCATGATCGCGACGTAGTCGCCGCGCTCCACCCTGAGCGACACGCCGCGCAGCGCGTGCACCGCGGTCTCGCCCTCGCCGTACACCTTGGTGACGTGGCGCAGGTCGAGCACGGGAGGATCGAGCGCCGGAGGGCCGGGCACCCGCGGAGGGCCGGCCCTCATCGGTTGCCTCCGCCGCGGCCGCCGCCGAAGCCACCGCCACCACCGCCGCCGAAGCCGCGGCCGAACCCCCCGCCGCCGGGAAGCTGGATGCCGCCGCCTCCGCCGGTCGTCGACGCCTGTGGCCGCACCACCTGGTCGCCCTCCTGGAGTCCCGACTTGATCTCGGTGGTCGTGTCGCCCTTCAGGCCGACCTCCACCCGCTTCACGACCTGCCTGCCGTTCTCCAGGACGGTCACCGTGGTCTGGCCGCCCGCCGTCGTGACCGCCGAGGAGGCCACCGTGAGCACGTCGTCGGCCTTGCCCACGGTCACCTGCACCGTGGCCGTCTGACCGAGCCGTACGGTGGACGGCACGTCGGTCAGCGAGATCGTCACGGCGTACTGGACGACGTTGTTGTTCGTCTGTGGCTGCGGGTCGACCACCGTCACCTTGCCTGCGGCGGTGACCCCGGGGAGCGCGTCGAAGGACACGGTCGCCGCCTGGCCGACCTTGATCCTGCTGACGTCGGCCTCGGTGAAGTCACCGACGATCTGCAGGCGGGCGGGGTCGGCGATGTCGATGAAGCCGCCGGACCCGCCCGATGCCGACGCGCCGCCCTGCGACTGCCCCAGGCCGCCCTGGGAGGACCCGCCGGACCCACCGGATCCGCCGCCGGACGCGCCCGAGGAGCCGCCCACGGCCCCGTTGACCGCCGTGACGACCCCGGCGAAGGGCGCCTTGATCACCGTGCCCGCCACAGCCCGCTTGGCCGACCGGTAGGCGTTCCTCGCGTTGATGTACTGCGAGTAGCCCGAGGCGGTCGAGGTGTCGGCCTCCTCGGCGGCGTCCAAGCTCGCCTTGGCCGCCTCCAGGCTCTCCTGGGCGGCCGTGTCGTCGATGCGCGCGAGCACCTGACCCTTCTTGACCTTGTCGCCGCTCTGGACCAGGACGGACTCGACGGTGCCGTTCGTACCGAAATCGAGGGCGCGCGTCCTGGCGCTCTCGACGGAACCGGAGGCCGATACCGAGGCGAGCACGGTCCCGCGGGTCACCCGGGTCGTCAGCGGCGCGGGGCCGTCTCCGGAGGAGTCGCCTCCCACGGACGCCCAGGCCGCCGCGATCCCGCCGAGCAGCAGTACCACCAGGACACCGTTGACAATCAATGTCCTGCGCTTCGTCGACAGCTTCACGACGTCGAACCATGGCAAACCCCGCTTCGGGCAACCTAGGCCGATGCTGAGGGTTTGCTGACAGTCCAGGTCGGGACGCGCATTTACAGACAACTCTCAGGTACGGCCAAGCCACCGGTCACGTGACGTCAGCAGGATGTCCGCCATGAGATCGAGCACTCCCATCAGGGTCGGAGGGCTCGCGCTGGCGGGGATCGTCATCGCGAGCGTCGCCGTGATCTCCGCCACCGGCGGCGACACCTCCGTGGCCGACCGGATAGCGCTCGCCTCGGTCAAGCGGGGCACGGTCGCGTCGTACGTCTCGGCCGCCGGCAACACCGTCGACAACGGCGTGCGCGATCTCGCGTTCGGAGCGGAGGGCACGGTCGAGAAGGTCTACGTCAAGGTCGGCCAGAAGGTCCGCCGCGGCAAGGTCCTCGCCCGGATCGACGACACCATCGCCAAGGAGAACTACGAGGCCGCGAAGGCCGCGCTCGCCGCCGCCAAGGAGACCCTCGACAACGTGCAGAACGGCACCGCCACCGCGAGCGGAGCCTCGGTCCCGAGCGCGGGCGGCTCGGGTTCCGGAGGCGGCTCGGGCTTTACGGGCTCCGGTGCCGGGACGACCGGCGGCGGCGGCCCTGTCCCCTGCCCGACCCCTTCCGCCCGGCCATCCGGGCAGGAGCCCACGCGCCCCGCGCAGCCCTCGCCACAGCCGTCCGCGACCGCCCGGCCTTCGTATCGGCCGGCCGCGGCCTCGGCGAACACGGGCGCGAGCGCGGCGAGCATCGAGCTCGTGGCCTACCAGGGTGGTGATCACGGCGGCTCCACGCCCCGGCCCACCCCGACGGTCACGGCACACCCGCACCCGCATCCCCACCCGCATCCGAGACCGTCCTGGACGCACCATCCGGCCCCCACGGGCGGCACGAGCACGCCGGACCCCGGGACGAGCGTCTCGATCCCGCCCACGCCACCGGCGCATCCGTCCGCCACGCCGAACCCCTCCGGTGGTTCCTCCTCCTGCGCACCCGGGCAGGGCGGCCAGGGACAGAACCAGCAGGGACAGAACCCGCAGGGCCAGGGCGGCGGCGCCCAGGGGCGTGCGGGCTTCGGCGGCGGTGCGCAGGGGCGCGGCGGCTTCGGCGGCGGCCAGGGAGGCCAGGCGGGTCGGGGCGGCCAGGGCGACGGCGCCCGGCTCACCGAGGCACAGGCAGAGGCGCAGGTCAGCCAGGCGACGACCGAGCTGGCCGACGCCAAGGAGGCGCTCGACGGCGTGAAGATCACGGCTCCGGCGGACGGCACGATCCTGTCCATCGCGGGGACCACCGGCTCCCGCTACACCTCGGGCACGTTCATCACCCTCGGCGACCTCGACGACCTGCAGGTGCAGGCGATGTTCACCGAGTCGGACGTCCGCTTCCTCAAGGTCGGTCAGGCGGCCACCGTGACACTGCCCACGCAGCCGGGGCAGGAATACCCGGGAACGGTCTCCCACATCGACCCGACCGCGACCACCACCAACCGCCTGGTCCGTTACGGCGTGACGATCGTCCTGAACAAACGCCCCGCCCGGCTGCTGCTGGGCCAGAGCGCCACCGTACGGGTGACGACCGGCGAGGCGGCCGACGCGCTCTACGTCCCCTCCCAGGCCGTACGCACCCAGGGCGACGGCACCGCCGTGGTCACGGTGGCGAACGGCGGCACCCAGACGCGCCGTACGGTCAAGGTCGGCGTGCGCGGCGACAGCTACGTGCAGATCACGGGCGGCCTCTCCGAAGGAGACCAGGTCGTCCTGCCCGGCGCCGCCACCGCCTTCCCCGACGAGGGCTTCCCGGCGGCGACCAGCCCGTCCGACGGCCACTGAGCGTCAGCCGTCCAGGCGTGCGGCGGCCTGCTTGTGGCAGCCGTATCGCCTGGACGGCGTCTGCACGCGTAAAAGGTCTGCACGCCTACAAGGCCGGACCGCCTTGCCGCATCCCGCTGAGGCGTGGACGACCGTCCCCGCACGCGTGTCATCCACATTCCTTCAGCAACTCCGGAGCGAACTTCACGCTTCGGAACAACTCCTCAGCCTGGTCCCGCAGATGCCGCGAGGTGGGACCGCTCTCGTTCTCGTTGGCCTGCAGGGCCTCCTCCAGCAGGTCCCGCTCGATCCGCCGCTCCACGCTCACAATCCCCGCCGGTCACCCTGCCACAGCCACAACGACGGCTGTAGCTCCCGATTGGGGAACTCGTAACGGCTCTTCAGGAATCTCCCATCGGGCGAGGTTGACACGTCCGTGATCACCACCGCCGAATGGCCGCGTACGGGAGGTACGGCGCGGGGAAGCGCTTGTTCGGCAGCGGGCGTCACGCCGCGGGAGCCCGGGGCGTCACGCGAACCTCGACATCCGCGTCCAGAGCGCTCGCCAGACGCTCGATGACAGGCAGGGTGGGAACCGTTCCTCCGGCCTCGAACCGCGCCACCGCCGACTGGGTCATGCCGGCGGCACGAGCCAGATCACTCTGGCTCCAGCCTCGCGTCTCTCGCATCGCCCGGATCGTCTTCCCCAGTTCATAAGCGAGACGCGCGGCCTCATAGGCTTCGACCGCTCCGGGCTCGGCCATACGGCGATCCCGGAGCTCCCGCCAGCTCTCCTGCTCGCTCATACCGCTTCTTCTTCCTCATCCACCGTGTGCGCCGCGTCGATACAGCGACGCAGCGCCCGACGCGCCCGATCTATCTCACGCTCGTCGCGTGGCCTGAATTTATAGAAAACCGTCAAGAGCACGATTCGGCGCCCGGGTGCGATCCAGTAGGTGATTCGCACCGCGATGTCGTTGAGATAGAACCGCAGCTCGCGTAACTTGCCGTCGAGTTGCTTGCTGTAAGGCTCCCCGAGCAGAGCCCCCTCCGCCGCGAGCAGATCGACATAGAACGCCACCTTCGCGAACGATGCGGCCGACAGACCTTCAAGCCACCGCCGAGCCTCTGGTTCTAGCTCGACTGTACCCCAATCCATAGCATCAATGCTATGGGCTTGAAACACGATCCGCATCAATATCGTCACTTACCGCGACGGCCCCCTGGTGTCCCGCCTAACTCCGCCCGGGCAGCGTCTCAGACAGCGGACAGCGAAAGCGGTTAGTCGCGGGCGAAGGGGACTTCGTAGGCGGGCGGGACGCCCAGCATGGCCGTCAGGTCGTCCTCGGTGACGTCGAGGTGGAAGGCGCGGCCCGGCCGGGCGGGGTCCCAGCCACGACGCAGGGCCGTACGGATGACCTCCGCCCCCCAACCTGCACGCCAGAGCACGCGGGGGTCAGCGGAATCACACGATCAGGCGTTGGCCTCGGAGGCGAGGGGGAGGGTGACGCGGAAGGCGGCGCCGGCGCCCGGGGCCGACTCCACGCCGACCTCGCCTCCGTGGGCCTTGACGAGTGACTCCACGATCGCGAGCCCGAGGCCGCTGCCGCCCGCCGGCCGTGTGCGGGAGGGGTCGGCGCGGTAGAAGCGCTCGAAGACCCGCGCCGCCTGCTCGGGCGTGAGACCGGGCCCTTTGTCGGCCACCTCGATGAACGCCGCGCCGTCCGAGCTGCCGACGCGCACGGTGATCGGCGTTCCCTCGGGCGTGTGGGTCGTGGCGTTGTTCATCAGGTTGCCCACAACCTGCCTCAGCCGCACCTCGTCCCCCGAGACGATCAGCGCCGCGTCCCCCTCGACCACCAGCGTCACGTCGCGGTCGGGGCAGAGGGTCCTGGCGTCGTGCACCGCGTCGCCCGCCAGGGCCAGCAGGTCCACGGGCTGCGTACGCAGGGGGCGCTGCTGGTCGAGCCGGGCGAGCAGCAGGAGGTCGTCCACCAGCAGGCCCATGCGGGCGGCCTCGCTCTCGATGCGCGACATCAGCTGGGTGGTGTCGGCGTCCGGCACCTGCCGGTGGAACTCGGCGAAGCCCCTGATCGAGGTGAGCGGCGTACGCAGTTCGTGCGAGGCGTCGGCCACGAAGCGGCGCATGCGCGCCTCCGACTCCCTGGCCGCGGCCTCGGAGGCCGCCCGGGCCTGGAACGCCGCCTCGATCTGGGCGAGCATGCCGTTCAGCGAGCGGGCGAGCCGCCCGACCTCGGTGCGCGGGTCGCGGTCGGGCACCCGGCTGCCGAGGTTCCCCCGGGCGATGGCCTCCGCGGTCGCCTCGATCTCCGCCAGGGGCCGCAGGCTGCGCTGTACGATCACGACGCCGACGACGGCGAGCAGGACCATCAGGGCACCGCCGACCAGCGCCTCGATGAGCGCGAGCCGGGTGGTGATCTGCGTGACCGAGGCCATGTCCACCGCGACGACGACCGTGCCGACGCCCTTCACGGGCACCACCCGGGCCCGCCACTGGCCGTCACCCGACACCGCCGTCACCGTCACGGGCTCCCGGGAGGTCACGGCGCCGGGCCCCGGCAGTGTCTCCGCGCTGACGCCGGCCTGCGCGAGCAGCGTCTTGCCGGCGCCGTCGCGGATCTCCACTCGGCCCTCGGGCGGCACCCTGATCCGGGTGAACGCCGCCGGGCCCTGGGCGAGCCGTCTTTCCGCCTCGTGGGCCAGGATGGCGACCTTCCAGTCGGTGCGGGTGATCAGGTAGTCGCGGAGCACCGAGACGCTGCCCACGCCGATGACCGCGAGGGCGACCGCGACCAGCGCGAGCATGGCCGCGCTGAGCCGGATCCGCAGCGGCGTGCGCCCCGACACGGCTCAGGCGCCGCTGGGTGGTGTCCGCATGACGTAGCCGACGCCGCGCAGCGTGTGGATGAGCCGGGGGTGGCGCCGGGAGTGGGCGTTGTCGAGCTTGCGGCGCAACACCGACACGTACGACTCGACGATCCCGGCGTCGCCGCGGAAGTCGTAGTCCCACACGTGGTCGAGGATCTGCGCCTTGGACAGCACCCGGCCGGCGTTGCACATGAAGTAACGCAGCAGCTTGAACTCCGTCGGCGACAGGGGTACGGCCCGGCCGCCGCGCCAGACCTCGTGGGACTCCTCGTCCAGCTCGATGTCGGCGAAGGTCAGCCGCGGCGGGGTGATCATCGGGTCTCCGGCGGTGCGGCGCAGCACGGCCCGGATCCTGGCGATGACCTCCTCCAGGCTGAACGGCTTGGTCACGTAGTCGTCGCCGCCGAGCGTCAGGCCCCGGATCTTGTCCTCGGTGGCGTCGCGCGCGGTGAGGAAGACGACAGGGGTGAGGGTTCCGCCACTGCGCAGCCTGCGTACGATGTCGAACCCGTCCATGTCGGGCAGCATGACGTCGAGCACGATCAGGTCCGGCCGGTGCCGCTGAGCCGCGGCCACCGCCTCTCCGCCGTTGGACGCGGTGTGGACCTCGAATCCGGCATACCGGAGGCTGGCCGCGAGCAGTTCGAGGATGTTCGGCTCGTCCTCGACGATCAGCAGCCGGGCTTCGGGAGATTCAACGACCATGTCGGCAGCACTCTAGACCTAGGAAGTTAAGGGAACCGTTAAAGCGATGTGCCGGGCGATCGCCAGGCTGCTCGTCGCCGCAGGTGAGGGCGCGTTTCGCACCAGCACGATACGCCCGTGGACGTCGATGACGAAGTCGTCGAGCAGCCTGCCGTCGCGTGCCACGGCCTGGGCGCGCACACCGCCCTGGGTGCGTACGAGGTCGGCCGGGGCCAGCTCGGGCACGTACCGCCGGGCGGCTGCCACGAAGGCCCGCTTGGCCAGCGAGCCGTAGACCTCGCGCAGGCCGGTGCGCCAGTGCTCGGCCGCCATGCGCCGGGCGCCCGGCCAGGCGACGATCCGCCGCAGGTCGCGCAGCGACGCCGTCCCCCAGGAGTAGCCCTCCAGGGCGAGCGCGGGCACGGCGTTGGGCCCGACCAGGACCTCCCCGTCGATCCTGCGGGTCAGGTGGACGCCGAGGAACGGGTAGCGGGGATCGGGCACGGGATAGATGAGCCCTTTCACCAGGCCGCGTGCCGGCCCGGCGAGCCTGTAGTACTCACCGCGGAACGGGACGATCCGCACGTCACCGCCCGCCCGCGCCAGGTCCGCCACACGGTCGGTGCCGAGGCCCGCGCAGGAGATCAGCCGGTCGAAGGTGAGCCTCTCCGGCCCGGCCGCCACCGCCACCTCGTCGGTGGTCTGCCTGATCGCGAGCACGGGACGCGAGAGCCGTACGGACCCGCCCGCCTCGGCCAGGTCGGCGGCGAGGCGGCGCGCGACCGCGGAGAAGTCGGTGATCGCGGTGTGCGGCGAGTGGACGGCGGCGACCCCGACCGCGTGCGGCTCGACCTCACGCAGGCCGATCGCGTCGAGCTCGGCGATGCCGGGCACGCCGTTCTCCCTGGCCCGCTCGGCGATGCGGCGCAGGCCGGGCAGCTCGGCCCGGGTGGAGGCCACGACGAGCTTGCCCACCTCGTCGTACGGCAGGCCGTGCTCGGCGCAGTATTCGCGCAGCATCGCCATGCCCTCCCGGCACAGCGTCGCCTTGAGCGAGCCGGGCTGGTAGTAGATCCCGGCGTGCACGACCCCGCTGTTGTGCCCGGTCTGGTGGGCGGCGATCCGGGGCTCCTTCTCCAGGACGGTCACCTCGGCGCCCGCCCGCGCCATCTGCCGGGCCACGGCCAGACCGAGGATCCCGGCGCCGACGATCCCGATCCTCATGGCCGCGTGGTTGTCGACAGCATGTCGGACATTCTCGCAGCCGGAGCCGCTCCACGGTGATCGAACCTGTGTTCGGTATGATGGCGGAGTGTACGTGCCACCCGGCTGGCCACCGGAGGTGCGCCCTCCTGGCAGCCCCGATTGGGAGGTCTCGGCCGTGTCGTGGCTGCTCGACGCGGTGCCGCCCGACTATCGCGCGTACGGCGTGCTGCGCCGCCACCCGCTGGCGCTCGCCCGGATGGCCCGCCAGCAGGTCGCGGCCTCGATCCAGGCGGCCCGGGAGGGATACCGGGGCGCGGCGGTGGAGCTGAAGGAGCACCTGCCCCCGCACGCGATCGAGGCCGTCCTGGACGCCTACCGCCAGGAAGGCCCCCGGCTCGTACGGCTGGCCGAGTCGGTCGCGCTCGTGGAACGGGCCCTGCGCGGCGAGCACTTCCTCCCTCGCCTGTGACTGCGCTCTTAAGTTCGGACATATGGGGCATGTCACCCTAAAAGAAGGAATCGGGGGTTAGCCATGACCACAGAGGGAGCGACCAAGACCGCAGGTCAGGTTATGCACGAGGGCGCGGAATGCATCGGCGAGCACGAGAGCCTGCGCAGGGCCGCGGAGATGATGCGGGACATGAACGTCGGCGCCCTTCCCATCTGCGGCGACGACGACCGGCTCAAGGGCATCATCACCGACCGCGACATCGTGATCAAGTGCTGCGCCGAGGGCAAGGACCTCGACCAGACCACGGCGGGCGAGCTCGCCCGCGGCCTCGTCTGGGTCGACGCCAACGCCAGCGTCGAAGACGCCCTGATGAAGATGGAGGAGCACCAGATCAAGCGCATGCCGGTGATCGAGAACCACCGCATCGTCGGGATGATCACCGAGGCCGATCTGGCCAAGGAACTGCCCGACAGCAAGCTCGCGGAGTTCGTGCACCGCATCTACGCGCGGAGCTGACCGTCGCGGCGATCTCCGGGCCGGTGCCGCCGGGAACGGCCGCACCGGCCCTTCGCCTGCCCCGCCCGCCCCCGCACCACGAGCGACGCCCCGCCGCGTCCCCGCTTCAGGGCAAGCGCGCACCGCTAGCGGCGTCCCGGGGTGACCAGCCCGGACTCGTAGGCGTGCACCACCAGTTGGGCGCGATCACGAGCGCCCAGCTTGGCCATCACCCTGCTGACGTGGGTCTTGACGGTGGCGTGGCTGATCGTGAGGTGGCCGGCGATCTCCTCGTTGGACATCCCCGTCGCGACCAGCGACAGGACCTCGCGCTCCCGGTCGGTCAGCCGGTCGAGGCCGGGCCCCGGCACGGGCCTGGGCGGCGTGGAGACATACTCCTCGATCAGCCGCCTGGTGACCGAGGGGGACAGCAGCGCCTCGCCGTTGGCCGCCACCCGCACCGACTGCAGCAGGTCGGCCGGTTCGATGTCCTTGACCAGGAATCCGCTGGCCCCGGCGCGCAGGGCGGCGAAGACGTACTCGTCGAGGGCGTAGTTGGTGAGGATGACCACGCGCACCGAGTCGAGCTCCGGGTCGGCCCCGATCCTCCTCGTGGCCTGGATGCCGTCGAGCAGCGGCATCCGCACGTCGAGCAACGCCACGTCGGGCCGCAGGGCGCGGCACAGCTCGACGGCCTCGCCGCCGTTGCCCGCCTCCGCGACGACCGTGACGTCCTCGGCCATCTCCAGCAGCGCCCGGAACCCGGCGCGGATCAACGGCTGGTCGTCGGCCAGCAGCACCCGGATCACGGGGCGGCCGCCGTCGGCAGCTCGGCCCGTACGGCGAAGCCTCCCCCGGGTCGCGGCCCGGCGGTGAGCGAGCCGCCGAGGGCGACCGCGCGCTCGCGCATTCCGATCAACCCCATCCCGTTGTCCGTCGTCCCCGTCGTGGTCTGTCCGTCGTCCTCGACGCTCAGTTCGATCATGTCAGCCGCGTATTCGATCGTCACGGTGACGGAGGCGGCCCCGGCGTGCCGCAGCACGTTGGTGAACGCCTCCTGCACGATGCGGTAGGCGGCCCGGTCGACCTCCGGGGGCACCTCCCTGCGCGTGCCGATGGTCAGCGTCGTGACCGGCAGCCCCGCCGCTTCGGCCCGGTCCACCAGCCGGGGCAGCCTGGCCAGCCCCACCTCGGGGCCGTCGGGGTCGGCCTGGCGCAGGACGCCCAGCGTGGCGCGCAGCTCGTGCATCGCCTCCTTGCCCGACTCCTTCACAGCGAGCAGCGCCCGGCGGGTCAGGGCCGGATCCCGCTCCAGCGTCTGCAACGCGACCGAGGTCTGCACGTTGATGACGGAGATGGTGTGCGTGAGCGTGTCGTGGAGCTCCTGGGCGATCCACAGGCGCTCCTCCCCGGCCCTGCGCAGAGCGGCCTCCTCTCTGGTGAGTTCGGCCTGGATCGCCCGTTGTTCGACCTCTCTGAGGTAGGCGCGCCGGTTCTTGGTCACCTCGCCGAGCACCACCATCGCCACCAGCCAGCCGCTGAGCAGGCTGAGGCCGCCGGGCTCCGGATCGGCGTCGGCCAGCGCGACCGGGACGGCGATGCCGGCTGCCAGCGCGATGCCCAGACCGATCGCCAGGCGGCGCCGGCCCAGAGTGGCCGCCGTGTAGATCGCGATCAGGGCGGGCCCGGCGGCGAAGATGCCCGGGTAACGCGCACCGTAGTAGGCGACGGCGCACCCGACCGTGACCACGCCGACCGTCACAGGAGCGCCGCGCCGCCGGACGAGCACCAGAGACGCCACCACGATCAGCATGAGGCCGAGCGGGTCAAGCGGCCGCTCCGTGAGACCCGAGCTCGACAGCCTGCCGTACGTGCCCGCGACGCCGAGCGTGAGCATGGCCGCGGTGATCAGCGCATCGACCTTCCACGGCCGCACGGCCTTCCACGGTGGCACGGTCTGCCAGAGCCGCACGGTTTTCCAAGGCCGCACGGTTTTCCAAGGCCGCACGGTTTTCCACGGTCGCACGGGCTGCCACGGTCGCGCGGTCTTCCACGGTCGCACGTCTGTCACGCTAGGCCACGACGCGGGCCGCGCCCACCCGCCTGTGGTCGACCCCGCGCCTGCATCCCCGGTCGTACGCGTGCTCCGCGTGGCCGTGTCCTACACCCCGGGATGTACGGCGGAGCCCCGACCACAGCCGGACGATCTTCCGCGCGATCCGCAGCAGCATGCCGGGCATGAGCGTCTCACCTGTTCCGCCGCGGGCGGACCTCGGCCGTGGACCCGGCTGGATCGGCTGGCCGCTGCGGTCGGTCGCCGTGCTGCACCTGTTCGGCGTGCTCGCGCAGGCCGTCTTCGCCGGGCTGTTCGTCACGGGTGACGTGGACATGCTCGCCTGGCATCGCACCAACGGCGGGTTCACCCACGTCACGCTCTATCTCCAGCTGGTGGCCTCGATCCTGCTGTGGCGGCCGGCCCGCGGACCGGCGTGGCCCGCCCTGGCCGCGGCCGGGCTCGTGGCCGCGGAAACCCTCCAGGTCGTGGCCGGGCAGGAGCGCGTCCTGGCGGTGCACTTCCCGCTCGGCATGGCCGTCTTCGGCGCCACGACCGTGCTGACGGCCCTGGTCTGGCGGGTGACGCGATGATCTCCCGTCGTGGTTTCCTCGGGCTGCTCGGCGGGGCCGGCCTCACGGTCGCCGGCTGCGGCGCCCTGACCCACGAGTTGGGCCGCGAGGTGGCCGGTGAGAGCCTGACGAGCGCGTTGCCGCTGCCCGCCCGGTTCGCCGTGCCGCTGCCGATCCCCGCGACCGCCGTTCCCGTACGGCCCGGCCGTTACGAGGTCGTCCAGCGCGCGGCCGAAGTGGAGATCATCCCCGGCACCACGACCGAGATCTGGGGCTACGACGGCATGTTCCCGGGGCCGACCTTCGACCTGAGAGCCGGCAGCCCTGCCGTCATCCGGGTCCGCAACGAGCTGTCCGCGCCCACCTCGACCCATCTGCACGGAGGAGTCACCCCGCCGGAGTCCGACGGCTATCCCACAGACGTGGTGATCGCGCGGGGCCGGGGGTTCCGCCCGCCCCAGGGCGAGCACTCCCACCACGACCTGCGGCAGTGGACCTTCCACGAGGCGGCCAGAGACTACGTCTATCCGCTGGAGCAGCGTGCCGCCACGCTCTGGTATCACGACCATCGGATGGACTTCACCGCGCCGCAGGTGTGGCGCGGCCTGGCCGGTTTCGTCATCGTCCGCGACGACGAGGACGACGCGCTGCCGTTGCCGAAGGGTGAGCGGGACATCCCGCTGATGATCTGCGACAGGGCCTTCGAGGAGGACGGCTCGTTCCGCTATCCGTCCCTCGATCCGACCCTGCTGCTGCGCCCGGGTGTGGACGACGCGTTCATGGAGGGAGTGGAGGGCGACGTCATCCTGGTCAACGGCGCACCCTGGCCCTTTCTGGAGGTCGACGCGGCGCGATATCGCCTGCGGCTGCTCAACGCCTCGAACGCACGCCGCTTCCGGCTGCGGCTGACCCCCGGCGGCCGGTTCGTCCAGGTCGGCAGCGACCAGGGATTGCTGGCCGCTCCCGTGACGCACGACGCGATCACCATCTCCCCGGGAGAACGCTTCGACGTCGTCGTGGACTTCTCCGGCCACCCCGCCGGCGCCGAGGTGACCATGGTCAACACCTTGGGCACGGGCGCCGCACGCGACGTCATGCGGTTCCGCGTTCGGCGCAGGGCCGCCGACGACAGCGCGATCCCGAAACGGCTGTCCCGGACCGCCGAGCCGGTCGACACGCCGGTCGACACGGCGGTCGACACGGCGGTCGCCACCCGCGTCTTCGACTTCCGCCGTACGGGTCAGGGGGGCGGCGGATCCTGGACGATCAACGGACGCAGCTTCCGGCCGGGGCGGCCGCTGGCCACCCCGCGCCTGAACACCAGCGAGGTCTGGAGGTTCACCAGCGACTTCCACCACCCCGTGCACGTCCACCTGGCCCGGTTCCGGGTGCTCTCCCGGAACGGCGGGCCACCGGAGGCGACCGACGCCGGATGGAAGGACACGGTGGACGTGCGCCCCTACGAGGTCGTCGACGTCCTGGTCCGTTTCGAGGGCTACCGGGGCCGCTACATGCTGCACTGCCACAACCTCGAACACGAGGACATGGCGATGATGGTCGATTTCGAGGTCGTTTGAAGGCCCCCAGCGGTCCGCGTAGGACGTCCCCGGCCCGAGCGAAGGCTCTCAGAGGCCCTCAACGGCCCTCAGCGGCCCGTGCGGTAGGCGACGAACCCGATGATCCCGATCGCCCCGAGAGCGACCGCCACCCATAACACCGACATCGGCACGCCGAGGCCCCCGTCCCCGGCGGCCGCCCCGCTCGTCGCCTTGACCGCCCTCGGCCGGGCGGAGGAGGTACGGGCCCGGGTCGGCGACGGAGCAGGCCGGGCGGCGGCGGGCAGCGGCACCCGATAGACCGGGCTGTTCTCCCCCTCGCTCCCGGTCAGCAGGGCCGTGCCGTCCGCCGTGTACGCGATCGACTCGGCCTGGCGCAGCGGCGGCATCGTGACGTGCGCGATCAGCTTGCCGGGCGAGCGATAGACGGACGCCGAGAAGTACGTGCGGATGACGAAGCTCGACCCGTCGGGCGCGTACGCCGCGTCGGTGGCCATGAGGGGCGCGGGCCCCACCCGGCGCAGCACGTTCACCCTGTCGGTGCGCAGCTTCGCGGGAGCGGCGTAGACGCCCCCGGAGAACTCCTTGCTGACGACGTACAGCCGGCCCGTGCGGGGATCGACCATCACCCCCTCGGCGTTGCGGGGGCCGTCGGCGTAGCGGAAGCGATACCGCGTCGCCCGCAGTGTCGCGTCCTTCATCGTCCGGGGTTCGGCGACCTTGTAAACGGACACGTCCGGCCAGGCGCCGTCCAGGTTGTCCCCGATGTCGGCGATCCACAGCACACCGCGCCCGGTCGCGCGGTCGGTGGAGGCCGCGATGGCCTCCCAGTCCCTGGCCTCGGCGTTGCCGATCGTGAACGTCGCCCGGGTGCGGCCGTCCGGGCCGATCGCGTAGATCTGGGGTCCGTGGCCGCTGTCGTTGTGCGTGTAGACGATGCCCTTGTGGGTGGGCGAGACCGCCAGGCCGCTCGACTCACTGATCCGCTCGTCCCTGATCCGGAACAGCATGCGCTCCCGGTCGTCCGCCCGCGCGGCCGTCGGAATCTGGGTCGGCGCTGCCGTCGCCGGTGCGGGAAGCAGCGGGCCCGCGACCGCGAGGAGAGCCAGGGCCGCCCGCGGAATCCTGCTCGTCCGCGTTCGACCCGTCGTGCTCCCCATGCGGCCATCATTCCCGATGCCCGCCGCGCGTGCGGCGGGCGACATGCCCCTGGTCGTCCCGGGATCGGTCAGGAACGGGTATGCGGGCGGCCGGTCCGCAGGGCCGCGTAGAAGTCGCGCAGGTCGGCGGAGAGCACGTCCGGCCGCAGGTGGGCGGCGTAGTGACCACCCGCGTCGTAGGACCGCCAGTGAACGATGTTCCGGTGATCGCGCTCGGCGAAGGTGCGCATCGACACGAAGTCGCCCTCGAACATCGCCAGGCCGAGCGGGACCGTTGTCGGCTCCTTGGGATGCTCGGCGTGCGCGTCCTCGTAATAGAACCGCGTGGCCGAGGTGGCGGTGCCGGTCACCCAATAGAGCATCGTGTTGGTCAGGATGAAGTCGTCGTCGACGTCCTCACCGAACAACTGGGCGTTCCAGCCCAGCAGCCCGGCCGGCGAGTCGAAGATCCCGTACGACAGGGTCTGCGGCTGCTGCGAGTGGACCATGTTGAACGACATCTTGTTCTCGTAGAACCACTGCAGCACCTCCAGGCCCTTCCGCTCCTCGTCGGTGAGGTTCGCCATCTCGGCGGGGTCGCCGGAGGGGAAGGAGAAGATCTGCGTGACATGGACACCGACGACGTGCTCGGGGTCCACCCGCCCCACCTCGGGCGAGACGAACGAGCCGCCGTCGTTGCCCACCGCGCCATACCGGTCGTAGCCGAGCCTGCGCATGAGCTCCGCCCACGCCCGGGCCGTACGGAACCGGTTCCAGCCCCGCTCCCTCGTCGGGCCTGAGAAGCCGAAGCCGGGCAGCGACGGGATCACCAGGTGGAACGCCTGCGCCGGGTCCTCGGGGTTCGTCAGCGGTTGGATGACCTTGAGATACTCCACGATCGAGCCCGGCCAGCCGTGGGTGAGGATCAGCGGGAGGGCGTCCTCGTGCGGCGACCGCACGTGCAGGAAGTGAATGTCCTGCCCGTCGATCTCGGTGACGAACTGCGGATATCGGTTGATCTCGGCCTCGTGGGCGCGCCAGTCGTACCCGTCCCGCCAATACTCGGCCAGCCGCTTCACGTACGCGACCGGCACGCCGTACTCCCAGCCGGTTTCCGGGATCTCGTCGGGCCAGCGGGTCCGGCCGAGCCGGTCCTTCAGGTCGTCGAGGTCGGCCTGCGGGACGTCGATGCGGAAGGGCCTGATGGGCGGCGTGATCTGCGTGTTCTCGCTCATGAGGCCGACATTACGGACCCTTCCGGACAGGTTCCGTCCGGAAGTGCCGCCAGACTGAGAACATGCTGGAAACCTCGGCGCGGCTGCTGCGCCTGCTGTCGTTGCTCCAGGCCAGACGTGACTGGCCCGGCGCGATCCTGGCCGACCGGCTCGGCGTGAGCGAGCGGACGGTGCGCCGCGACGTCGACCGGCTGCGCGAGCTCGGCTATCCGGTGGAGTCCAGCCGCGGCACGGACGGCGGCTATCGGCTGGTCGCCGGGGCGGCGATGCCACCCCTGCTCCTGGACGACGAGGAGGCGGTGGCCGTGGCGATCGGGCTGCGGGCCGCCGCCGGTGTGACGGGCGTCGAGGAGGCGGCCGACCGCGCCGCCGCCAAGCTCGAACAGGTGCTGCCGGCCCGCCTGCGCCGCCGCGTGAGCGCTTTGCAGACGTACACCGAGCCGGTGCCGCCCGACCGCCCGGGTCCCGCCGTGGATCCCGCCGTGCTGAGCACGCTCGCCGCGGCCTGCCGCGACCGCGAGCGGCTGCGGTTCGACTACCGCGGCCACGACGGCTCCACCGGCGTCCGGCAGGCCGAGCCCCATCGGCTGGTGTCCTGGGGCCGCCGGTGGTACCTCGTGGCCTGGGACCTCGACCGTGACGACTGGCGCACGTTCCGGGTGGACCGGATCGCGCCGCGCACGCCCACCGGCCCGCGCTTCCCGCCCCGCGACCCGCCGGAGGGCGGCGCGGCGGCGTACGTCGCCCGCGGCGTGTCGGCGGCGGCCTGGCGGCACCACGCCCGGGCGCTCGTCCACGCCCCCGCCGAGGTGGTCGCCGCGCGGATCAACCCGGCCGTCGGCGTCGTGGAGGACGTCGACGGCCGCACCTGCGTGCTCGTGACGGGGGCCGACACCGTGGGCTCGCTCGCCGTCCACCTCGGCCTGCTCGACCTCGACTTCGAGGTGACCGGCCCGCCCGAGCTGGTGGAGCACCTGCGCGCCCTGACCGCCCGCTACGCCCGCGCGACCGCCGCAGCGGCAGGGAGGCCAGGCTGAGAGGCCGGGCTGAGGCTGCGAGGTCAGGCCGTGGCGCCGCCGTCGAGCACCAGGTCGAGCCCGACAGCGAATCCGGCGTCCTCGGAGGCGAGCCAGAGCGCGGTGCCGGTGATCTCGTCCATGGTGCCGACCCGGCCGATCGGCAGCTCCCTCTGCAGCCGGTTCGCCCGATCCGCCTCGGTCTCGCCCGGCCGCATCGACATCGGCGTGTCCAGCGGCCCCGGGCTGATCGCGTTGATCCGGATGCCGTCCCTGATGCACTCCAGCGCGGCCGTACGGGTCAGGACGCTGACGACGGCCTTCGACGCGCCGTAGGCGCCCAGCCCCGGCACCCGCATGTGCGCGCCGACCCGCGAGCCGATGTTGACGATCACACCGGCGCCCTGCGCGCGCATCGCGGCGATCTCGTGCTTCATCGCGAGGAACATTCCGGTCGCGTTGACCTCCATGACCCGTGCCCAGTCGTCCTCCGCCAGGTCGGCCACCGGGCCCGCGACGAACGTCCCCGCGTTGTTGACCGCGATGTCCAGGCGGCCGAAGTGCGCCACGATTCCCTGGACGAGCCCGGCCATGCCGGCCGAGTCGGTCACGTCCACCGTACGCGCGACGGCACGGCCGCCCTCGGCCTCGATGAGCTTGACGGTCTGCTCCAGCGCGTCACCTCCCCGGGCCGCCGCCACGACGACGGCGCCCTCCCGGGCGAACCCCTGGGCGATCGCCCGGCCGGCGCCGGAACCCGCCCCGGTGACCAGCACGACCTTGTCCGCGAACCTCATCTGTCGCTCCTTTGTCCATGCGAATTTGCCGGAATTCGTCCGCCGCGAACTTGTCCACTACGAACTCGTCCACTAGGGATTCGTCCGCTGCGGATTCGTCCAGGCGAACGCGACGGCGACCGTCGCCGCCGCGAGTAGGAAGGCCGGTGCCATGGCGGTGAGGGCGAACCCGTAGCCCTCCGTCATGGCCCGGGCACCGCCCGCGGGTACGGCTCCCGCGCGGGCGGCGGCGAGTGCCACGAGCGCGGCGAGGCCCACCGTCGGGCCCGCCTCCATGGCGGTGTTGACCAGTCCCCCGGCCGCCCCGGCGTCCTCCGCCCGAACGCCGTCGAGGGCCGCCACGGTGGCGCCGGAGAAGGCCAGCCCCGACGCGACCGGGAAGACCAGCAGCCCGGCGAGCACGGTCCCCCCGGACGCGACACGGCCGAGCAGCAGCATCGACACCGCCGCGAGCAGCAGCCCGGCGACCAGCACATGCCGTACGCCGAGGCGGCGCAGCAGGCGGCCGCTCACCGGGCCCATGACCACGACCAGGAGGAAGGGCAGGAAGGCCAGGCTCGTCGCGATCGGCGACAGCCCGCGCACCTGCTGCATGTAGAGACTGAGCAGGAACGTGATCGTCGCGCTGGCGGCCGCCGTGAGGAAGACGACGAGCAGGGCGGCGCCCCTGCGGGGATGCGCCACCAGCCGGAGCGGCAGCAGCGGCCGGGGCGTCCGCGCCTGGAGTGCGACGAAGCCCGCCGTCAGCACCAGGCCGGCGACGACGACGGCCGTCTCCCCCTCCAGCAGGCCGTACGCGAACGCGATCAGCCCGGCCGTGGCGAGCAGCGCGCCGGGCACGTCGAGGCGGGCCGCCGTACGCGGCACGGGCGGCAGCAGGGCGATCCCGGCGGCCACGGCCGCGACGCCGACGGCGGCGGGCAGGAGGAACGACCAGCGCCACGAGGCCACGGCGGCGACGAGGCCGGACAGCAGGCTGCCCGCGACGGCCCCGGTGACCGACAGGGTGCCCCACACCGCCAGGGCGCGCTCGCGCTCCCTGCCCTCCGGGCGCAGCCGCGTGACCAGCGAGACGGCCGCAGGGGCGGCCATCGCGGCGCCCGCTCCCTGCGCGAAGCGCGCGGCGAGCAGGACCGCGTTGCCCGGGGCCAGCCCGCCCGCCGCCGAGGCCAGCGCGAGCAGGGCCATCCCGGCGAGGAACATCTCCCGGGCGCCCCACCTGTCGGCGAGCCTGCCCCCGAGGAGCAGCAGCCCGCCGAAGGTCAGCCCGTACGCCGAGGTCAGCAGTGCCAGATCCCCCTGGCCGAGGCCGAACTCCCGCTGGATGGCCGGCAGCGGCACGGTCAGAAGTGTGATCGCCGCGACGAGCGTGACCTGCGCCCCGCCGAGCACGGCGAACGCCACCCTGTTTCTGGATCGATCGGTCAAGAATGAGGGCATGAAAACGCCCTCCCCTTCCTTTGCGAGACGGCTTCGGGAGACGGCTTCCCGGGAGAGATCAGCGGAGCAACGCGAGTGCCTGTGCTGCGGCGTCGCGGAGGCGGGCGGGGTCGCCATGCCCCTTGCCCATCACCCGCAGCCCTTGCAGGAAGACGAGCATGAAGCGCGCCAGCGCCCGGGGGTCGGACTCGGCGGAGATCTCCCCCTGGGCGCGGGCGCGGATGAGAGCCGAGGTCAGCGCCGTCTCCAGGCCCGTCCAGTTGGCCTCGACAAGCCGGGCGACCGGCTCGTCGCGTGGGAGGAGCTCGGTCGCCGCGTTCACGATCATGCAGCCGCGCCGTTCGCGGTCGCGGATCGAGTCCTCGGTGTAACGCTCGACCAGCGTCCGTACGGCCGGCAGAGCGGGGCCGGGCTGCGACAGCAGCTCGATGGGGTTGGGATCGCACGTCTGCGCGTAGCGCTCCAGCGCCTTCATGTACAGGTCGTGCTTGCCGCCGAAGGTGGCGTAGAGGCTGGCCCGGCCGATGCCGAGGTGCTCGACCAGGTCGGCCATCGAGGTGGCCTCGTAGCCGCGCCGCCAGAACAGATCCAGCGCCCGCTCCAGCACCACGTCGGGGTCGAACTCCTTGGTCCTCGCCATGTCCCCGACCTTAGACCAATTGAGAACGATCGGTCAATTAAGCCGCGACCGGATCGTCCCAGGTGATCCGGTAGTCGTGCATCCAGGCCAGCGCGTTGCGCTTCTCCACCTGCCGCATGACCACGGGAAGGATCAGGTCGCGGACGAAGGCCCCGCCGGCGCCCGGCGCCTTGCCGTTCCCGTTGCGCTTGCCCTGCGCCACGACACGCTCGACCCGGTCGCGCCGCAGCCGTTCGAAGGCGGCGAACGCCCCCGCGAGGTCCGGCACGTCGCGCAGGCACTTGCCGAGCACCACGGCGTCCTCGATGGCCATCGACGCGCCCTGCCCGGAGGACGGCGAGGTGGCGTGGGCGGCGTCCCCGACGAGGATCATGCGCTCGCCGGACCACTTCGGCACCCTCGGGAAGTCATAGGTGCTCCAGCCGGGCAGGATGTGCGGGGTCGCCGCGATGATCTCCCGCATCGGCCCGGTGTCGCCCTCGAACAGGTCCATGAGCCGTGCCCGCCACCGCTCGGGCGTGATCGCCGCGAGCTCCTCGGGGGTCATCTCCCTGCGGCTCGGCGGGTTGGCGAACCACCACACGTCCCCCTCCGGATGGATCAAGTATCCGAAGAAGCACCGCCTGCCGAAGATGAAGTTGCAGACTCCCGGCCTGCCCGGCACCCGCACCCCCTTCGCATAACCACCGGTGTTCAGCAGCCCGACATAACGCGCGCGGGGCGCGTTGGGGTCGATCAGGGTGCGGGTGCGCGAGCGCAGCCCGTCGGCCCCCACCAGCAGGTCGCCCTCCGCCCCGGTGCCGTCCGCGAAGACCGCCCGCACGCCGTCCGGGGTGGCCGAGGCGTCGGCGAGCCGCTTGCCGTAGTGGATCCGCACGCCCCGCCGTACGGCCTCGTCGCGCAGCGCCTGGTAGAGGTCGGCGCGCCGGAGCGTGCGGCTCGGCTGGCTCGTGGTCGCCAGCAGCCTGCCGCGCGCGTTGCGGATCTCCATGACCGGCGTGTCCATGCCGAGGTCGCCGACGAGGTCGCGGAGATCGAGCAGGCGCAGGGCCTCCAGGCCGTTCACCGCGAGCGTGAGGAAGGCGCCGACGCCCTCGGCTCCCCGGTCATAGGCCTCGAAGACCTCGCTGTCGATTCCGGCGCGTTGCAGCGCCATGGCCGTGACGGGACCCGCGATCCCGCCGCCGATGATCAGTGCTCTCTTGGTCATGAGATGACTATACATATTATGACTAATCGCCGACAAGGCCCCTATGATGGGGCGCATGTCGACGCGGCGCTCCCCTCTGGCCACGGCCGTGCTCGCCCTGGTCTGCGAGTCGCCGATGCACGCCTATCGGATGCAGCAGCTGATCAAGGAACGGCACCAGGACGACGTGGTCAACGTCGCGCAGCGCAACAGCGTCTACCAGACGATCGAGCGCCTGCTCCGCGACGGGCTGCTGGCGATCCGCGAGACCACCCGCGAGGAGAACCGGCCGGAACGCACGGTCTACGAGGCCACCGAGACGGGCCGCGAGACGCTCAAGCAGTGGATGCGGACCATGCTGTCCACCCCGGCCAGGGAGTTCCCCGAGTTTCCCGCCGCGCTCGCCTTCCTGCCCGTGCTGACGCCGGAGGAGGCGCTGGCGGCGCTGCGGCAACGCATCACCGCACTGGAGGCCCGGCTGTCCGCGCTCGACACCGAGATGACCGACAACCTGCCCTCCGTGCCCCGCCTCTTCCTCGTGGAGACCGAGTTTCAGCGGGCCCAGATCGCCACGGAGCTGGAGTTCGTACGCGGCCTCGCCGCCGACCTGAGCGAGGGCCGCCTCACCTGGGACTTCAAGATCTAGGGCGTGCCGGGCTGGCCTGGAGTCCACTCCAGGCACCTAGGGTGGAGGCCATGGAATACGGACACCTTGGCCGCACCGGCCTGCTGGTCAGCAAGCTCTGCCTGGGGACGATGAACTTCGGTCCGCTGACCACGGAGGAGGACTCCTTCGCGATCATGGATCGCGCCCACGAGCTCGGGATCAACTTCTTCGACACGGCCAACGTCTATGGCTGGAAGAAGGGCGAGGGGATCACCGAGAACATCATCGGCCGCTGGTTCGTCAAGGGCGGCGGCCGTCGTGAGCGTACGGTCATCGCCACCAAGCTCTACGGCTCGATGGGCGACTGGCCGAACGAGGAGAAGCTGTCCGCGCTGAACATCCGTCGGGCGGCGGAGGCCTCGCTGCGCCGGATGCAGACCGACTACATCGATGTCTACCAGGCCCACCACATCGACCGGGACACCCCGTTCGAGGAGTTCTGGGAGGCCATGGACATCCTCAAGCAGCAGGGCAAGATCCTGTACGTCGGCTCGTCGAACTTCGCCGGCTGGCACATCGCCAAGGCCCAGGAGGCGGCCCGCCGCCGCAACACCCTCGGCCTGGTCAGCGAGCAGTCCCACTACAACCTGCTCGTCCGCGCGCCCGAGCTCGAGGTCATCCCGGCCTGCGAGGACTACGGCCTCGGCCTGATCCCGTGGAGCCCGCTGGCGGGCGGCCTGCTCGGCGGCATCCTGCGCAAGATCGACAAGGGCCGCTCGGCATCCGACCAGATCGCGGCCCAGCTCGACAAGCACCGCGGCAAGATCGAGCAGTACGAGGCGTTCTGCGACGAGCTCGGCGAGGACCCGGCCAACGTCGGGCTGGCGTGGCTGCTGCACCAGCGGGCGGTCACCGCGCCGATCATCGGCCCCCGCACGGTCGAGCAGCTCGACGGCACGGTCCGGGCGCTGGAGATCAAGCTGGACGACAAGGCGCTCGCCCGGCTCGACGAGATCTTCCCCGGCTTCAAGACCGCCCCGGAGGAGTACGCCTGGTAGCCCAGGCACCGGTGATCGCAGATCAGGCGCTGTTGAGCAGCGCGCCGACGATCACGATGAACACGAGCAGCGCGAGCACCGTGGGCAGCAACCAGCGACGAGGACGATCCACGCCATGGAGCCTAGTCGCGGACGGCCAATGGGTACGCCTCGACCTGCTCATACCGCACAGTCGCGCCGGTGTGGCTGCGTACGAGGTGCACCGACGACACCTCCCAGCGCCGCCCGCCGAAGGCGCCCAGGGCGCCGACCAGGGGGCGCAGGTCGTCGCCGTGGCGTGACCGGGTCCGGGAACGGGCCAGGGTGAGGTGGGGATGGAACCGCTTGCGGTCCGTCTCCGCCGCCCCGGCCCGCCGGGCGCCGGCCGCGACCGACCCGGCGAGCCTGGTCAGCGCCGGCCCGGCCTCCAGGCCGACCCAGAAGATGCGTCCCCGGGAGGCCGAGGGGAAGGCCCCTGCGCCGCCGAACGACACCGTCTCGGGGGAATAGCGGGCGGCCGCGCGGGCCAGCCGCGCGCTCAGCTCGGGCAGCACCTCGTCGGGCACCTCGCCCAAGAAGGCCATGGTCACGTGCCACAGCGCGGGATCGACCCAGCGCAGCTCCGACCACTCGGCACGTACGGTCTCGACCGCCGTGGAGAGCTCCGCCAGCGCCTCAGGCGGCGGCAGCAGCGCCACGAACAATCTGCTCACGTGCCGATTCTTCCCTGCGCGCCACGCGAGCCGCGACCATCCGGGTCACCAGTACGGCCAGGCAGACGCCGCACATGCTCAGCAGGCCGGCGGCCACGACCGAGGCCCGGGGACCGGCCAGTTCGGAGAGCCAGCCCACCAGCGGCGCCCCGATCGGCGCTCCCCCGGTGAAGACCAGCACGTAGATGCCCATGACCCGGCCGCGCATCTCGGGGGAGGCGCCGAGCTGCACCATCGTGTTCGCGGTCGTGTTGACCGTGATCATCGCCATGCCCGCGGGGACGAGCATCAGCAGGAACGCCGCATACACGGGGGCGAGCCCGGCGACGACCTGGAACAGCCCGAAGCACAGCGCCCCGGCGATCAGGAACCTGCGGCTCGGCTTGACCCGGCGCGCGGCCAGCAGCGCCCCGCCGAACGCCCCGACGGCGAACGCGCTGGACGCCACGCCGAACGAGGACGCGCCCGCGCCGAACGCCTGCTTGGCCATCAGCGCGATGCTGGTCGAGAAGCTCTGGGCGAAGATCGCCATGAACGCCACGAGCAGCAGCGGCAGCAGCAGGTCGGGCCGGCCGCCGACGTAGCGCAGGCCCTCGCGCAACTGGCCCTTGCCGCGCGGCACGGGCTCCGGCGAGCGCAGCTCGGACGTCCGCATGAGCGCGAGCCCCGAGATGACCGCGGCGAACGACACGGCGTTCAGCACGAAGATCGGGCCGGTGCCCATCCAGGAGATCAGCAGACCGGCCACCGCCGGGCCGACGACCCGGGCGAGGTTGAAGGTCGAGCTGTTCAGCGCGATGGCGTTCGGCAGGTCGCGCCGGCCCACCATCTCGACCACGAACGACTGCCGTGTGGGCACCTCGACACAGGACACCAGGCCGAGCGTGAACGCCATGGCGTACACGTGCCAGACCTGGGCGGTGCCCGTGATGACCAGGACGCCCATGGTGAGCGCCAGCAGGCCCATGAGCGTCTGGGCCACGATGAGGATCCGGCGCTTGGGGTAGCGGTCCGCGATCACCCCGCCGAACATGCCGAACAGCATCGTCGGCAGGAACTGCAGCGCCACGGTGACGCCGAGCGCCGAGCCGCGGCCGTGCGCGAGGTCGAGGACCAGCCAGTCCTGGGCGGTTCGCTGCATCCAGGTGCCGACGTTGGAGATCACGCCGCCGGAGGCGAACAGGCGGTAGTTGTAGGTCCGCAGGGAGCGGAACATGCCGCCTACATCGTGGACAGCTTCTCCAGGATCGGCGCCGCCGCTCGCAGCGTCGCCCTCTCCTCCGGAGTCAGGTCCTTGAGCCGCTGCGCCAGCCAGGCTTCCTTGGTGCGGCGTTCCTCCTTCAGCAGCGCCGCTCCCTGCGGCGTCACGCTGACCGTCACCTGCCGGCGATCGGTCGGATGAGGTTTGCGCTCCAGCAGACCCCTGGCCTCCAGCTTCGCGATCACGCGGGTCACCGAGGGCGGCTGCACCTTCTCGTGCTCCGCGAGCTCGCCGGGGGTCATTGAGGTGTGGCGCTCGACGGCGACGAGCGTCGCGAGCTGTGTAGGCGTCAGTGAGTGGTGCGCGGCCTGCTTGCGCATCCGTCGCGTCAGCCGGGCGAGGGACACGCGCAGGGCCGACGCGAGAGCGGCGTCGCTGCGCAAGTTCTGGGCGTTCGTTAGCATGACTCATTACCTTTGCTAACTATATGACGCATGTCCGTATTCCTCCAACTCGTCCGACTATCCAGGCAAATTTTGTGACGCTGCACGCCGATCGCGACACACCGTACCGGCGCGGTCCGGGTCGGCGACCTCCGTCGCCTCGCACCACGATCCGGAGCCGCGCACCCGATCACGAGCCGCGCACGATCGGGAGCCGTGCGCACCGTGGGGCGGTGGTCATCTGCCCGTGAACGACCGAGGCCCGGCCCCCGCATGGGGACCGGGCCTCGTATGCGCCTCGCGTCAGGCGAAGTCCTCCGGCGTGAACTCCCTGGGCTCGACCAGGACGAGCCAGTTGCCCTGGTTGTCGCGGATGACCGCCTCCACCCCGTACGGCCGGTCGGAGGGCTCCTGGAGGATCGTCACGCCCTTGGCCGCGAGCTCCTGACAGGTCTTGCGGCAGTCGTCCACGCGCAGCCCCAGGCCGCCGGCCTGCCCCTTGTCGAGCTGCCTGCGGTAGAAGTCGGCGCCCTCGTCGTCGAGCGGCGGCCCCGGCTTCATCAGCGTGATTTCCAGCTCCGGGTGGTCCGGGTGGTTGATGGTGACCCAGCGGAACCCGTCCATCTGGATGTCGGTGTTGGAGACGAAGCCGAGGACGTCCACGTAGAAGTCGCGGGCCTCGTCCTGGTCGCGGCAGTAAAGCGTGATCAAGGAGACGTTCCGAATCATGTGGCGACGCTACTGCGACCCCTCTGACCTGGGCTTCTCCGAAATTGCACAATCGTCGTCGCGCTTGGGCGCACCACGCAGGTCGAGCACGCCGTTCATGAACAGGTAGCACCCGGGGACGCGGGGGCCGCCGCGCGCCGCCCACCGGTCGCGGTATTCGCTCGGGCTCTCCCCCACCATCCGGCGGAACTTGGCCGAGAACGAGCCCAGGCTGCTGAACCCGACGGACATGCAGACCTCGGTCACGGTCAGGTTGGCGAAACGCAGCAGGTCCTGGGCGCGCTCCAGCCGCCGCCTGGTGAGGTAGCGCATCGGCGTCTCGCCGTACGCCGCCTCGAAGCAGCGGACGAAGTAGAACTTGGAGACCCCGGCGACGGCGGCGAGCCCGTCGAGATCGAGCTCGCTCCGGTAGTCGCGGTCCATGCGGTCTCTGGCCAGGCGCAGTCGCGGCAGCAACTCCGCCGGCACCACCCGCTGTCCCCTCACGGCCACGTCACGACCCTATTCGGCCCCACCGACAGATTCCCGCACGCCAGGGCCCTGGGACAGGCGAAGGCCGCCGCGGCGTCGCCACGGCGGCCTCCGTACCGCGCGGATCAGCCCAGGCCGAGCAGGCTCTTGATGGGCTCCAGCGCGAAATACACGACGAACAGCGCGCCCACGACCCACATCAGCGGGTGGAGCTCGCGCGCCTTGCCGCGGAGCACCTTGATGACGATGTAGCTCACGAAGCCCGCACCGATCCCGGCGGTGATCGAGTACGTGAACGGCATGAGCACGATGGTCAGGAACGCGGGGATCGCGGTCTCGAAGTCGCTGAAGTCGATCTCCTTGACCTGGGTCATCATCAGGAAGCCGACGACCACGAGAGCCGGGGTCGCCGCCTCGAACGGCACGATCTCCGTCAGCGGGGCGAAGAACATGGCCAGGAGGAACAGCACGCCGGTGACGATGCTCGCCAGACCGGTGCGCGCGCCCTCGCCGACGCCGGCCGCCGACTCGATGTAGGTGGTGTTGGACGACACGCTGGCCGCGCCGCCGGCCGCGGCCGCGAGGGAGTCGACGAGCAGGATCTCCTTGGTGCGCTCGACGGTCCCGTCCTCCTGCACCAGGTTGGCCTGGCGGCCCACGCCGACGATCGTGCCCATCGTGTCGAAGAAGTCGGCGAGCATGAGGGTGAAGACGAACATCACGGCCGCCAGGCCGCCGATCTTGGCGAAGCTCCCGAACAGGCTGAACTGGCCGAGCAGCGACAGGTCGGGCAGCTCGATGAAGTTCTTCGGCCACGCGGGCACGTTCAGCGACCACCCGTTGGGGTTGCTCCCGTCCGGGGTCTGCGGCCCGATCTTGCCGATCGCCTCGACGATCATGGCGAGCACGGTCGTGCCGACGATGCCGAGCAGGATGGCGCCCTTGACCCTGCGTGCGACGAGGAAGGCAGTCACGAGCAGGCCGACGACGAAGACGAGCGTGGGCCACCCGGTCAGCGAGCCGTTGCCCAGCGCGCCGAGCTTGACCGGGACCGTGGTGTTGCTCGCGTCGGGCATGCGCCGTACGAACCCGGCGTCGACGAACCCGATCAGCGCGATGAACAGGCCGATGCCGACGCTGATCGCCGTCTTGAGCTGGGCGGGGATCGCGTGGAACACCGCCACCCGGAAGCCCGTCACCACGAGGATCGCGATGACGATGCCCTCAAGCACGACCAGGCCCATCGCGTCCTCCCACGACATCTGGCTGGCGATGCCGAAGGCGAGGAAGGCGTTCAGTCCAAGGCCGGTGGCCAGGGCGAACGGCACCCGGCCGAAGACGCCCATGATGATCGTGAGGATGCCCGCGACGAACGCCGTGGCCGCGGCGACCAGCGCGATGTTGGGGTTCTGCCCGTCACCGAGGAACTGGCCCGTCTTGTCGGCGACGGTGCCGATGATGAGCGGGTTGAGCACCACGATGTAGGCCATCGTGAAGAAGGTGGCGAAGCCGCCGCGGACCTCCTGTCCGACGGACGAACCACGCGCTGAGATGGAGAAGTACCGATCGAGAAAGCCAGACGTGTTCATGGGGTTCGCATTCACGCGCGCAGAGTCGCAGGCCCTTACCATCCACGGAAAGAGCCAGGGGGGCAGCGTTGTCTTTTCGTGACGGGTTTGTCATGAAGATACCGGCATGCTGCCATGACCTTCTAAGCTGGCTGGCGTGAGCGAGCGCCGGCCGGACCCCAAGCCTCTCAGGACGAGGGACACCCTCACGATCCTGGTCGGGACTTCCCTGTGGGCGATCGCCCTGGTCGTCGTGCTGCTCGTGGTCAGGCCGGCCGATCCGCGGCCGGTCTGGGTCTGCGTCGCCGGGATCGGCCTCGGCGTGTTCGGGGTCCTCTATATCCGCCGCCGCGACGCCCGCCTGCGCGAGCCCGTCCCCGCCGCCGAAACCGGCGACCCGGAACCCCGCCGCTGACCGCGGCCCCTCTCAGCGCGCTCCGGCGAGGAGCGTCGCGATGCCGTCGAGAAGCCGCTGCAGGCCGAACTCGAACAGGGCGTCCATGTCGAAGTCGTATCCTCCGGCCGCCTGGAGGCGCTCGAACAGCGGCAGCCCGCCCCCCGCCGTGATCGCGTCGAACGCCGACTTGCGGGCGTCCATCCAGGCGTCGGCGTCGAGCCCGGTCAGCGCCTCGGCCTCCGCCTCGAACTCCAGGTTGATCGCGGTGCCCCGGATGTGGTTGAACACGGTGATGTAGGCGGTGAGCATCGTCACGGCGTCGAGGCCGTGACCGTCGAGAGCGCCGAGCACCCATTTCATGAACGGCAGCGCGCTGGGGATGAGCTGCGGTCGTGTCACGGACATGGCCGGTGCGAGCCACGGGTGCCGCCGGAACGTCGCCCACAGCATCCGGGCGGCCAGCTCGATCCTGCTCCGCCAGTGCCGGGGCGGCTCCTCAGGAAACCGCATCCGCCCGAAGACCGCCTCCATGCGCGCCATGACGCGCCGGCCGATGCGGAACCTGATCGCGGCGCAGTTCGCCAAGGCGTCGAGCATCGACCTGCCCGACTACGACCTGCCTGCCCTGCGCTGAGACCCCACGGCGCTCCCGACGGGCAGTGGGCTACAGCGAGGCCGTGGGGTCGAGGTCGGCCTCGGCGAGCAGCAGGGGCACCCGGGCGGGGTCGCGCAGGAGCGCCGCCACGGCGAGGCGGTCGCCCCACTGGCCGGCCGCCCAGGCGAGACCCCTGGCCAGGCCGTCCACGCCGGTCGCGTGCACCGCGCCCTCGAAGAACCGCCACGGCACCGGCCTGCCGTCCACGAGCAGCTCGTCGTGCTCGACGTACGTCGCGGGGGCGCCGGGCAGCAACGAGCGCACCTCGGGCGGCACGGGCTTCTCGGTCCCGGCCGAGGTGACCGCTCCGGTGACCACCTCACCGGCGAGCGGCAGGTCGAGCACCTCCGACAGCGCCTCGGCGAGGTCGAACGGCGCGAGCACGAGCGGCCGGTCCTCCACCAGGGCGAGCAGGTCGGGCGCCTCCACCACGACCGGGCCGTCCTCGACGTCCGCGACCGTGACCGTGCCCTTCAGCACGGCCCGTACGGCCTCGGGCGGGCTCACCCGGTCGGGATCGACGGCCGCCAGCGCGATCCACAGCGAGCGCAGCTGGGCCCGGTCGACCTCAAGGGACGAGTCGGCCAGCAGGTCGAGCAGCTCTTCCGGGCCGCCGTGCGAGTCGAGCAGGTCGGCGAGCGTGGACCGGACGCCGATCATCTTCAGCGCGTCGTCGTCGATCCCCGCGGGCGCCTCGCCGTACAGGCCGAACAGCAGCGGGTCGCCCGTCGGGAGCCGCAGCTCCGTCGGCCTGCGCCCGGCGAGCACCTCGTGCCGCGACAGCCACCAGGCCGTGTAGGACGGCACCTCGACGGTCTCCCCCGCGGCGAGCACCCGCATGGGCCGCAGGGCGGCGCGCAGCGGGGGCCGCGACAGCAACGCGAGGGCGTTCTGCCAGTCGGCGACGTATTCCAGGTCGCGTACGGCGGTGAACTCCCGGACCACCGGCGGCACGTCGAGATCGGGCAGCAGGTCGAGCACGGCCTCCAGCCACTCGTCTTCGAGGTCGAGGTCGTGGTCGCACTCGGCGGGGTCGAGCAGCACGTCGGAGTCGTTGACCACGGCGAAGCCGTCGAGCACCCCGGCCGCCGCCAGCACGTGCGGGCCGAACTTCTCCACCAGGTCGGGGGCGGCGACGCCGAACGGCACCTCGGGGTCGATCAGACCGGCCAGCGAGCCCTCGGCCAGCAGCAGCTCGCCCGCCGCGTAGAGCTCGCCGTCGGCGCCGCGCAGCGCCAGCTCTGCCAGCCAGGGGGCCTCCCCCGCGGTCAGGCCCGCCGCGTCGACCAGGGCCAGCACGGCCTGGGCCACCGGCTCGGGGTCGGCGCTGTGCAGCGACTCGGCCACGGCCGCGTGGGTGAGCGGGTCCTCCAGGACCGTACGCGGGGTCGCCTCGGCCGCGCCCAGCCGCAGCAGCAGCGGGTGCGCGGCGTCCGGGTGGACGATCCGCAGCCCCAGCGGCGCGAGCAGAGCAGGGTCGAAAGTTCCCGATTCCTGTGACAGCACGAGCGTGCCGCGCGGGCCGCGCACCAGGCGGCCGTCGGCCAGCGGCACGGCGATCGCGCCGATCGCCTCCGGGTCGTCGGCGGGCAGCACGTCGTAGAGCGACCGCCACCACGCCGGGTCCTTGTCCTCCACTGCCTCGCCCGACAGCATGTCGACGACGTCGGCCAGCTCGACCCGGCGCACGCCGAGCGTGGTCAGGGCCGGGTGCCGGGAGGACCAGCCCGATGGCAGCAGCCCGGGCACGATGCCGGCGATCTTCTCCAGGAACTCGGCCTGCCCCTCGACCGCCCGCGCCTGGCTGCCCGGCACGACGCCCTCGGAGATCGTCGGCAGCAGCGGCGTGTCCGGCAGCGCCCTGACGATCTCCCGCCTGATCGCCGCGTCGAGCGCGCCCTTGCCCATCAGGCCGGGCACGAGGCCGAGCAGGTCCGGGGTCGCCGGAAGCTCCCCCAGCAGCCGTACGTACGCCTCGGCGGCCCTGGCGACCAGGAAGTCGGTGAGCGGCCCGGGGGCGACGTGCCGCCGGTCGGTGGTCATCGGGAACGACGCGATCAGCAGCGCGGGCAGGTCGAGCGGCTCGTCGCTCGGCGTCGGCGCGTGCACGACCCTGGGGACGTCGCCGCGGCGGCCACCGGGGACGGCCCAGCGGACCTCCCAGTAGGGCCGGGCCCGCTCCTCGGTCGGCCGGTCGGCGAACAGCTCGGCCACCTGATCCGGGGTGAACGTGCCCGACTCGGTGACCACGTGCCAGCCCTCGGCCGAGATCGTGCGGACCTGCCCGTCCACCTCGATCTCGACGGCCTCCAGCGCCGGCATCGACAGCGGCAGCGCGGGCCCCGCCTCTTCGAGCATCCGCCGTACGGCCTGCTCGGCGGCCTCGTCGCGCAGCGGGAGCCGTACGAGCGTGTCGAAGCCCTCGGGGACCTCAAGGGAGTCGTCGGAGAACGGCAGCCGCAGCAGCGGGACGTGCCCCTCTCGGCCCTCCAGCTCGGCCGCGAGCTGCGGCCGGGCGGCGACCAGCGCGGCGGTCTCCTCGCGGGACCAGCGCACCCCGTGGGCCTCGCCCGAGGGCAGCCGGGAGGCGATCGAGGGCGCGTCGGTGACCGACACCACGGCCGCGAAGCCGACGCCGAAGCGGCCGGCCGCGCCCACCTCGTCCTTCTTGCCCGAGACGCGCAGGGTGCACAGGCCCTCGACGCCGGTCTGGTCGAGCGGCGCGCCGACGTTGGCGGCCAGCAGCACGCCGTCGGCGAGCGTCAGCCGCAGGCGGCCCGGCACGCCGGCCCGCAGCGCGGCGTCGGCGGCGTTCTGGGCGAGCTCCACGACCAGCCGGTCGCGGTAGCCGCCGAGG
The DNA here is from genome assembly GCF_012034195.1 of Microbispora sp. CL1-1. Lineage (NCBI taxonomy): Bacteria > Bacillati > Actinomycetota > Actinomycetes > Streptosporangiales > Streptosporangiaceae > Microbispora > Microbispora sp. CL1-1. Next base: position 40,127 of record NZ_JAATEK010000036.1, on the reverse strand, counting down.
GCGAAGTCCTCCTCGGCGTTGGCGTCCTCGCGGAAGCGGGCAGGCGAGGCCGTCCAGGCCGCGAGAACGGTGTCACGCAGGCGCGCGGTATCGAACATGATCAGGCGTGGCCCAGGGGTTCGGAGCCGGCCTCGTCCACGGAGCCCGACTCGATGAGGTCATATCCCATGTCGTCCAGGATCGGCGGCGCCGGATCCATGACCATCGAGGGCACGGTGGTCGCCTCGGAGTGCGCCCCGCAGCCGTGGTCGGCGGACACCACGCGGCCGTCGTCCGGCGCGTACTCGTTGGCGCAGACGCCGAAGCCGAGGCCCAGCGCTCCGGCGAGCGGCCAGTAGAAGCCGCAGGTGGAGCATTGCGCCGGGGCGGCGTGCGCGATCGGGGTGTGCGGTCCGGCCTCACCGGCGCGCCAGCGTCGCGCGGCGAGGTCACGGCCGAGCACGGACAGGACGCGGGCGCGTCCAAGCCCGAGCTCGAAGAGCATCTGCTTGTCGATGTCCTCGTCGGCGGAGGCGAACCCGGGCACGAGCCGGTCGTCGTCGGCCTCGGCGGGCAACAGGTCGCCCACGCCCAGGTCACCCGGGCGCAGGCGCTCGTTCCACGGCACCCAGCGGGGAGCGAGCAGCGCGCCCGAGCCGGGCAGCAGCACGGTCTCGCTCACGGTCACCACACGGGCGCGGGAGGCGCGGGTGACGGTGATCGCCCAGCGCCAGCCGTGGTAGGCGCGGTCGAGGCACTCGAAGTAATGGGTGACGACCCGGTCGCCCTCGTTGTCGAAGCCCAGGTGCTCTCCCACCTCCCCGGGGCGCGCGATGTCTTCGGCGGCCCGGCGGGCGAGGTCGACCGCCGCCGCACAGGCCTGGTCGACTGGAGTGCTACGGATTCGGGTACGACTCACACTCCATTTTCACCCACGCCGCGAGCGGACCGCACCGGCTCGATGGGCAAAACATGGAAGGACCCTCGGTGCCTATGGTGAAGATTTGGGCGAAAGTTACGCGTGTTGTGAGGGCACCGGCGCGTGCGACGCGCCGGTTGACGCACGCCCAGGGAGCCGGGCGCACCGGTCTCGGCCACCTCATCGAGGTGACCGCCGCCCATTCCGCCGGGGACGCTCTGGTCACCGTGGCCCTCGCCGGGGCGCTGCTGTTCGGGCTGCCGGTCGGCCAGGCCCGCGGCCAGGTCGCGGCATATCTGCTGATCACCATGCTGCCGTTCGCGGTGGTGGCGCCCTTCGTCGGGCCGGTGCTCGACCGGCTCCGATCGGGCCGCCGCTACATCATGGCCGGCACCCTGCTCGCGCGCGGCCTGCTGTGCTGGGGGATGGCAGGCGCCGTCCACGCCTCCGACACGGTCACGCTGTTTCCTTCGGCGCTCGCCGTGCTCGTCCTCTCGAAGGCCTACAACGTGTCACGGGCGGCGGTCATGCCGAGCGTGCTGCCCGCCGACATCCCGTTGGTGACGGCCAACGCCAGGGTCGCGCTGTTCGCGCTGGTGTCGGCCGGCGCCGGCGCCGGTGTCGCCGCCGGCCTGTCCGCCGTGGCCGGGGCCGACTGGGTGCTGCGCGTCGCCGTGCCGCTGTTCCTGCTGTCCGGGGCGTTCGCCGTACGGCTGCCGCGGCACGTGGACGCGCCCGACCTGGAGGAGGCCGGGCCGCGCCCCCGCTGGCGCACCGTGCTCAGCCTGGGCCCGGTGGTGGGCGAGGCCATGGGGGCCAACGCCGCGATCCGGGTGCAGTCGGGCTTCCTCGTGTTCTTCCTGCTGTTCCTCGTCCAGGACGGCCACCTGCGCGGCGTGGATCCAAAGGCCGCGCTGGCGCTGCTGGCCGCCGCCGCGGGCGCGGGCGGCCTGGCCGGGGCCGCCGCCGGCTCCTGGTCGCGATCCCGATCTCCGCACCTGACCGTCATGGCCACGCTCGCGCTGGCCACGGTCGCCACCGTCGCCGCGGCCTTCTTCTTCGACGTGTGGACCGCCGCCGCCGTGGCCCTCGTGGGCGCGTTCGCCCAGGGCCTCGGCAAGCTCGCGTTCGACGCCATCGTGCAGCGCGAGATCGGCGAGGAGGTGCGCTCCTCGGCGTTCGGCGTCGCCGAGACGCTGCTCCAGATCGCCTGGGTCCTCGGCGGCCTGCTGGGCCTGGTGATGTCGCTGTTCGTGGCCGGTCCCGCCGGGCTCGGCGTGATGTCCGCCGCCCTCGCGCTCGCGTTCGGCCGCCTCGTCATCCTCCGCCGCCGCAGGCTCGCCGCCCGCACCGCCACGGCCACCTGAACCGGCCACCTGAACCGGCCGCGTGGACCAGCGCCTTGAACCAGCCGCCTTGAACCAGCCGCCTTGAACCAGCCGCCTTGAATCGGCCACTCGCGCCACCACCCCCGCCTACGCGGCCCCGCACCCCGCCACGGCCCGCATCCGCCCAGGGGTTGGCCGGGCGGCGGGAACGGACGCGGCCGGTGAGGGGACCGGTCAGGCGTCGAGGTCGTCGGCGACGGCGCGCAGGACTGTGGCGATCTTCTTGGCGTGCGCCGCGTCCGGGTGCTTGCCCCGCTGGTAGGAGTTCGAGATGTCGTCGAGAAGCTTGATCAGATCCTCGACGATCACGACCATCTCGTCGGGCTTCTTCCGCTTCGCCTTGGCCTTGGCGGTCTTGGCCAGCGTCGGGGGCTGGTCGATCACCCGCACCGAGAGCGCCTGCTGACCGCGGCGGCTCTCGGCGACACCGAACTCGACCTTCTGTCCGGGCTTGAGCGCCTCGACCCCCTTGGGCAGGGCGGAGGAATGCACGAAGACCTCACCGCCGTCGTCGCGGGTGAGGAAGCCGAAACCCTTGTCGGCGTCGTACCACTTGACCTTGCCACTCGGCACAGGGGTGACCTCGTTCAGACTGTCGTGAAGGTGACTGTAGGTAGGTTATGCCCAGAGACCGGCCCCATGGACCCACTCGAAGGCCAATGAAGCGTCCCGTGACGAGATTCTTGTCGATCTTCCCGGCGAGTGCGCAAACCCCTGCCACACGGGCGCTCCGGCGGCCGGACGAAGGCCGAGCCCTACCATGGAGAGAATGACGGGCACGGACTTCGCCGAGTGGCTTCGCGGCCGTTCCGACGAGCTGCTGCGGGCGCTCGTGGCGGCGCGGCCCGAACTCGTGACGCCCGTCCCCGCGCACATCGACGGCCTGGCCGCCCGCGCCTCCAGCCCCTCGGCCATCGGCCGGGCGCTGGACCGGCTTGACCGGTTCACGCTCGCCGTCCTGGAGACGCTGGCCCTGCGGCCCGGTCCCGCCGATCGCGAGACGTTGCTTTCCCTGCTCCGCCGCGCCGTTCCCGCCGATCACGACGACGAGACCCTCGGGTCCGCCCTCGACGCCGCGCTCGGCGTGCTGACCACGCGCGCCCTGGTCTACGGCGCCGCCGACGCGCTGCTGCCCGCGCCGGGCGTGGCCGAGGCGCTCGAACCCCCGGCCTCCCTGGGACCGCCGGCCGCCGAGGTGTTCCGCCACCACCCGCCCGAACGGCTCGACGTGCTTCTGCGGGACATCGACCCGGCGTACGAGGACGGGCGGGCGGACGGCGAACGGCCGGCCAGGGAACGGCTCGCGGCGCTGCTGGCCGATCCCGCGACGGTCGCGCGGCTCGTCGGCGAGGTCTCCCCGCAGGCGCAGACGGCCCTGAACGAGCTCGTCTGGGGCCCGGCGAGCGGACGGCTGCCCAACGCCCGCCGCGAAGTGGACGCCGCGAACGCCCAGTCGCCCATCGAGCAACTGCTGGCCCGCGGCCTGCTCGGCGCGACCGGCGAGGAGACCGTCGCGCTCCCCCGCGAGGTCGCCCTCGTGCTGCGCGACGGCAGGGTGCACCGCGACCTGTCCCCCGGCCCGCCCGCCCTGGAGGGGTCCGTACGCGACCAGGACCTGGCCGACCGCACGGCCGCCGGGCAGGCGTTCACGTTCGTGCGCATGGTCGAGGAGCTGTGCGAGGTGTGGAGCGTCGACCCGCCGGGCGTGCTGCGCACGGGCGGCCTCGCCATCCGCGACCTCAGGCGTACGGCCCAGCTTCTCGACCTGCCGGAGTGGGCGGCCGGGCTGGTGGTCGAGGTCGCGCACGCGGCCGGGCTGGTCGCGGCGGGCGAGGGGGAATGGCTGCCGACGGGCGGCTACGACGGCTGGCGGATCAAGGCCACCGAGGACCGCTGGGCCGTGCTCGCCGACGCGTGGGCCGCGATGGAGCGCGCCCCCGGGCTGATCGGCGAACGGGACGACCGCGACCGTCCCATGAACGCCCTCCACCCCGATCTCCGCAGGCCGGGGGCGGCCCAGACGCGGGCGCGCACGCTCGCCGTGCTGGAGGCGGCGCCGCCCGGCCTCGCACCGACGCCCGAGTCGGTGCTGGCCCGGCTCGCCTGGGAGCAGCCCCGCCGTCGCCCCGCGCTGCGCGACCGGCTCGTACGCTTCGCCCTGCGCGAGGCCGAGCACATCGGCGTGACCGGGCTCGGCGTGCCGTCCTCACACGGCCGCGCCGTGGCCCGGGGCGACGGCACGACGGCCGGCCTGCTCGGCCCGCTGCTGCCCGAGGCGGTCGACCACGTGCTGCTGCAGGCCGACCTCACCGCCGTGGCGCCCGGCCCGCTGACCACCGACCTCGGCCGCAGGCTCGCGCTCATGGCCGATGTGGAGAGCAAGGGCGGCGCGACGGTCTACCGCTTCTCCGAGCAGTCGGTGCGCCGGGCGCTCGACGCGGGGCACTCGGCCGACGACCTGCTCACCGTGCTGGAACGCCACTCGGCCACCCCGGTGCCGCAGCCGCTGCGCTACCTGGTCACCGATGTGGCCCGCCGCCACGGTCGGATCCGGGTCGGCACGGCGTCGGCGTACATCCGGTGCGACGACCCTGCCCTGCTCGACGAGGTGCTCGCCGACAAGCGGGCCCACCCGCTGCGGCTGCGGCGGCTCGCGCCGACCGTGCTGGCGTCCAAGACGTCCAGGGCCGCGCTGGTCGACTCGCTGCGGGCGATGGGATACGCGCCGGTGGCCGAGTCGCTGGAGGGCGACGTCGTCGTCGCGCGGGCCGACGCCCGGCGGACCGAGGGGCAGCCCACCGCCCGGGTGACCGCGAACACCGCCCCCGACCCCGAGGTGGTCGCCGCGGCCGTACGGGCGATGCGGGCAGGGGACTCGCGGCGGCGGCCCGTGGAGGCGCCCGAGGGTCAGGTGCCCCGCTCCCCCGCGACCGCCACGATCAGCGCGCTCCAGGACGCCATCCGGCAGGGGACGCGGGTGTGGATCGGCTACCTCGACTCGCAGGGACACGCCACCAGCCGCATCCTCGAACCGGCGCGGATGGAGGGCGGCTACCTCACCGCGTACGACGAGACCCGGGCGACCGTCCACCGCTTCGCCCTGCACCGCATCACCGGCATCGCCGAGATCGGCCGATGACACATCCGTGGTAAATCTTGAGGTCCCCCGTAGTAAAGGATCTCAGGATGACGACTCCGGAGCAGCCGGGGCAGGGGCCCCAGGATTGGCGGACGCCGTCCAACCCCTATGGACCGCAGTCCGGCTCCACCCCCTACGGACAGCCCCCCTACGGACAACAGCAGTACGGCCCGTACGGCCCGCCGCCCGGACCCGACCCCAACCAGCAGTACGGGCAGTATGGCCAGTACGGGCAGTACGGGCAGTACGGGCAGTACGGGCAGCAGCCGTACGGCTACGGCTACTACCCTCCCCGGCAGCAGGGCCCGCGCACGCACGCGATCGTGGCCCTCGTCGTCAGCATCGTGCTGGCGCTGAGCTGCTACTTCACTCTCGGCGGCATCGCCGGGGCGATCCTGTCCGGGGTCGCGCTCGGCAAGGTGGACACCGAGCCGGACCAGTCCCGCAAGCTGCTCAAGTGGACGTGGATCTCCATCGGCATCAACGCCGCCCTGTTCGCGATCGGGATCGGCGCGCTCATCTGGGCCGGGATCAACGGCTACCTCGACGACTGATTCCCGCGACCGGGACTGATTCGGCCCGGCCTCGTGTTTGATAGGCGTTAGCCGTACGAGGGGGAGCAGGCATTGAGTGACGGGCCGCTGATCGTCCAGTCGGACAAGACGCTGCTGCTGGAGGTCGACCACCCGAGGGCGGACGAGTGCCGGAAGGCCATCGCCCCGTTCGCCGAACTCGAGCGCGCGCCCGAGCACGTCCACACCTACCGGGTCACCCCGCTCGCGCTGTGGAACGCCCGGGCCGCCGGGCACGACGCCGAGCAGGTGATCGACGCGCTGATCGGCTTCAGCCGCTATCCGGTGCCGCACGCGCTGCTCGTGGACGTCGCCGAGACCATGGCGCGGTACGGCAGGCTGCGGCTGGAGAAGCACCCCATCCACGGCCTGGTGCTCACCAGCACCGACCGGGCCGTGCTGGAGGAGGTGCTGCGCTCCAAGAAGATCCAGCCACTGGTCGGGGAGCGCTTCGGAGCCGACATCGTGGCCGTGCACCCCTCCGAGCGCGGCAACATCAAGCAGACGCTGCTCAAGCTCGGCTGGCCGGCCGAGGACCTGGCCGGATACGTCGACGGCGAGCACCACCCCATCGACCTGCGCGAGGACGGCTGGTCGCTGCGGCCCTACCAGAAGGAGGCGGCCGACGCGTTCTGGCACGGCGGCTCCGGGGTCGTGGTGCTGCCGTGTGGCGCGGGCAAGACGATCGTCGGCGCGGCGGCCATGGCGCACGCCCGCGCGACCACGCTGATCCTCGTCACCAACACGGTCTCCGCCCACCAGTGGAAGCAGGAGCTGCTCAGGCGCACCTCGCTGACCGAGGACGAGATCGGCGAATACACCGGCACCAAGAAGGAGATCCGGCCGGTCACGATCGCCACCTACCAGGTCATGACGACCCGGCGGCAGGGCACCTACCGGCACCTTGAGCTGTTCGACGCCCGCGACTGGGGGCTCGTCGTCTACGACGAGGTCCACCTGCTGCCCGCGCCGATCTTCCGGATGACCGCCGACCTCCAGGCCCGCCGGCGCATCGGCCTCACCGCCACGCTCGTACGCGAGGACGGCCGGGAGGGCGACGTCTTCTCGCTCATCGGGCCCAAGCGCTACGACGCGCCCTGGAAGGAGATGGAGAACCAGGGCTACATCGCCCCCGCCGAGTGCGTCGAGGTGCGGGTGACGCTCAGCGACGACGAGCGGCTGGCCTACGCGATGGCCGAGAACGACGAGCGCTACCGGTTCTGCTCGACCACACCCGCCAAGACGCGGGTGACCGAGGCGCTGGTGCGGCGGCACGCCGACGAGCAGGTGCTGGTCATCGGGCAGTACATCGACCAGCTCGACGAGCTGGGCGAGCACCTGAACGCGCCGGTCATCAAGGGCGAGACCAAGGTCAAGGAGCGCGAGCGCCTGTTCCAGGCGTTCCGCGACAAGGAGATCCGGGTGCTGGTGGTCTCGAAGGTCGCCAACTTCTCCATCGACCTGCCCGAGGCGTCCGTGGCGATCCAGGTCTCCGGCACGTTCGGCTCACGCCAGGAGGAGGCCCAGCGGCTCGGCCGGGTGCTGCGCCCCAAGGCCGACGGCGGCGGCGCACGGTTCTACTCGGTGGTCAGCCGCGACACGGTCGACCAGGAGTTCGCCGCGCACCGGCAGCGGTTCCTGGCCGAGCAGGGCTACGCGTACCACATCATCGACGCCGACGACGTGGGCGAAGAAGACCCCGCACGCTGACGACGCAGGCCAAGAGGACCCGGCGCTGACCGCGGCCCCGGCACAGAGCTTCGAGTTCGCGACGTACGGCTTCGCGCAGACCCCGATGCACGGATCCCGGGCCGACACAGCGCTCCGGGCTGGGCGCTGACCGCGGCCCCGGCACAGAGCTTCGAGTTCGCGACGTACGGCTTCGCGCAGACCCCGATGCACGGATCCCGGACCGACACAGCGCTCCGGGTTCCTGCACCTTTCGCGGCCCGGCGCAAAGCTTCTCGGCCCGGGGCAGAGCTTCGCGGCCTGGCGTAGGGCTTTCGGGGTCCCAGCCCAAGGCTTCGCGGCCCGGGGCAGAGCTTCGCGGGGCCGGGGCAGAGCTTCGCGGGCACCGGCCGGCGTGGCGCGAAGCAGGCCGCCGCGCCCGGCCTTGTTCACCGGCTGCGACCTTGTTCACCGCGCGCGACTCGATGCGCCGCGCGCGGGCTGATCGGCGACGAGGGGGCAACCACCGCCGCGGGGCGGGCGCTGCGCGACCAGGTCCAACGCATGACCGGCGAACCGGCGAGCCCGGTCCCGGTCCTCGCCAAGCCCGCTCCGCTCCCCGAGCCCGGTGGCGTGTGCTCACTAGGTCCAGGAGATGCCCTTGGGGCTGGTCACCACATCACCTCCTCGCGCTTTGCCCTCACATGATGCAGTCGTGATGGCGGCAATACCCAGCAGACAAGGCGAATCACACAATATGCGCATTTTTCGTCTTGATCCTGGTTTCTCGCTGCCCCTCATCCCGCCCGTCTATACGCCCGGCTCACGCAGAACGGCGAGCCCGGCTCACCCACGCGGCATATCAGGACAAATCACCCCACTACTGCATGTCGTTCTCCCGGGGGCCGACGATGGAGCGCTCCAACGCCTCCTCCGGAAAGCTTCTCGCGCCGGTCAAGGGGGCGCGGTCACTGGACAGTCAGGCCGCCGACGAACAACACCACCAGCGCGACGATCCAGGCCGCCACGGCGACGCCGTACAGGGACTCGCGCCGGGCGAACCAGGCGAACCCGGTGGCGCACACCGCAACCACTCCGACCATCACGGACACCGTGACCACCGAGGCGATCCGGTCCGCACAGCCCGGCGACGGTCCCACGCTCGTCGTGCAGAAGGCCTGCGTGCTCCAGTCGCCGAAAACCGCGAACCCCCACAGCGCGGCGAGCAGCAGGCTCGCCGCGGCCGGGATCGCCGGAGGAACCACGGTGCGCGTCACCCGGGTACAGATACCCGTCCCGGGAAAGAGCGACACGCGAGAGAAATACCGTTTCGGCATCGCGGTGTCCATCGCTAAGCTCTTGAGTTTCCCGCTTCCACAAGTCCCGACCTCGTCATGCCCAGAGGAGTTTTCGCATGCCCGGAGATGTGCTCGAAGCCGAGCGCGCCCATCTCGCGGCCTCCCGAGCCGCGCTGCGAGCGATGCGCGAGCACGCGCAGTCGCTGTCGGCGGACGCCGCCGGCGACTGGGTGTCGCAGCAGGTTCTGCAGGGCCTGCTCGACCAGCGGGTGGCCGCACTGGCCGACCACCCCGACGCGCCGCTGTTCTTCGGCCGGTTGGACCGTGCGGCCGGCGACGACCTGCCGAGCACGGTCTACGTCGGCCGCAGGCACGTTCACGACGAGAGCAGCCGGCCCCTCGTGATCGACTGGCGCGCCCCGGTCTCGCGCGCCTTCTACCAGGCCAGCCCCGCCGACCCGATGGGGGTGGCGCTGCGCCGCCGGTTCGGCTACCAGGGCGGCGACCTCACCGCGTACGAGGACGAGCCGCTCGACGGCCGGGCGCTCGGGCAGAGCAGGCTGCTGACCGAGGAGATCGAGCGGCCCCGCACCGGCCCGATGCGCGACATCGTGGCGACCATCCAGCCCGACCAGGACGAGATCGTCCGCGCCGACCTCGGCGTGACCGTCTGCGTGCAGGGGGCGCCGGGCACGGGCAAGACGGCCGTGGGCCTGCACCGCGCGGCCTACCTGCTGTTCACCCACCGGGAGAAGCTGGCGCGCTCGGGCGTGACGATCGTCGGGCCCAACCGGGCCTTCCTGTCCTACATCTCCTCGGTGCTGCCCGCGCTCGGCGAGGTGAAGGTCGACCAGACGACGGTGGCCGGGGTCCTGGGCGACCATGCCCATCCCGAGGACCGCGCGGTGGCGGCCGTGAAGGGCGACGCCCGCATGGCCGAGGTCGTCAGGCGGGCGCTGTGGCTGCACGTGACCAAGCCGGTCGACGGGGTGCTGTTCACCAAGGGCATCAACCGCTATCGGGTGCCCGATCACGAGGTCCGCGAGATCGTCGCCTCGCTGCGCGGCACGACCCGGTACGGCCCGGGCCGCGCCACCCTGGCCCAGCGGCTCGCCCACGCCGTGCTCGTCCAGATGGAACGGCGCGGCGAGTCGCCCGACGACCGGGTCCAGGACGCCGTGGCCCGGTCGAAGCCGGTCAAGGCCGTGCTCGACGCCGTCTGGCCGAAGCTCACCCCCGAGCAGGTGCTGTTCCGGCTGCTGTCGGACGCGGAGTTCCTCGCCAAGGCGGCGAAGTCGGACCTCTCGCCGGAGGAGCAGGCCCTGATCCTGTGGCGCAAGCCGTACAAGTCGCACCGCTCGGCCAAGTGGACGGCCGCCGACGCGGCGCTGCTGGACGAGCTGGCCGACCTCATCGAACGGACGCCGTCGCGGGGACACCTCGTGGTGGACGAGGCGCAGGACCTGTCGGCGATGCAGTTGCGGGCGCTCGGACGCCGCTGCCGCACCGGCTCGGCCACCGTGCTCGGCGACCTCGCCCAGGGCACCACTCCCTGGTCGGCGCGTTCGTGGAAGACCGTGCTCGACCACCTCGGCCAGCCGTCCGGCGAGGTCACCGAGCTCACGCTCGGCTTCCGTGTGCCTCGCGAGGTCCTCGACTTCGCCGCGCGGCTGCTGCCCTCCGTGGCGCCGGATCTCGCCCCGCCGCGCTCGCTGCGTCCCGGCGCAGGCTCCCTGTCCGTACGCCGCGAGGCCGACGTCACCGCCGCCCTCCCCGGGGCCGTACGGCAGGCTCTCGCGCAGGAGGGCTCCATCGGCGTCATCGCCCCGGACTCGGCCCTTCCCGCGCTCTCGGCGGCTCTGGAGGCCGCGGCGGTGCCGCACACGGTGCTCGGCCCCGACTCGACGGGCGACGACCGGGTGCTGCTGGTCCCGGCGACGCTCGCCAAGGGTCTGGAGTACGACCACGTGATCGTCGTCGAGCCGGCCGCGATCGTGGAGGCGGAGGAGCGTGGCCTCGCCCGCCTCTACGTGGTCCTCACCCGGGCGGTAACGTCGCTGACCGTCCTGCACGACCGCGATCTTCCGGAGGAGCTGCGATGACCTCTCCCGACGTACGCGTCCGCTATGGAGCGCTCGACGATGTCCCGGCCGTACTGCGGTTCTGGCTTGAGGCCGCGGAGAACACCGACAGGCACGACGACGCGGGCAAGGTGGTGGCCCTGATCGAGCGCGATCCCGAGGCGCTGCTCGTCGCCGAGATCGACTGCCGCATGGTCGGCACGCTCATCGCCGGATGGGACGGCTGGCGCGCCCACCTCTACCGGCTCGCCGTGGACCCCGCCCACCGGCGCATGGGCATCGGATCGCTGCTGATCCGGGCCGCCGAGGAGCGGTTCAGGAAGTTCGGCGCGTTCCGCGCCGACGCGATGGTCCTGCACGACAACGCCCTGGCGCATCACGCCTGGACGGCGGCGGGATACACGATGCAGACCGACTGCGCCCGCTGGGTCAGACGCCTCACCTGACGCGTTCAACGGGAAAGGGCGGTTCCCCCGAGGGGAACCGCCCTTCCGTTGAGACGAAGCAGGCAGATGGATCAGAAGTCCATGTCGCCGCCGCCGGGCATGGCGGGGGCCTTCTCCTTCTCGGGCTTCTCGGCGATGACGGCCTCGGTGGTCAGGAACAGCGCCGCGATGGACGCCGCGTTCTGCAGCGCCGAGCGGGTGACCTTGGCCGGGTCGATGATGCCGGACTCGAACATGTTGACGTACTCGCCGGTCGCGGCGTTGAGGCCCTCACCAGCCGGGAGGTTGCGGACCTTCTCCACCACGACGCCGCCCTCGAGGCCGGCGTTGACGGCGATCTGCTTCAGCGGCTCCTCAAGGGCCTTGCGGACGATCGCGGCACCGGTGGCCTCGTCGCCGTTGACCTCGAGCTTGTCGAACGCGTTGGCGCCGGCCTGCAGCAGAGCCACGCCACCACCGGGGACGATGCCCTCCTCGACCGCGGCCTTCGCGTTGCGGACGGCGTCCTCGATGCGGTGCTTGCGCTCCTTGAGCTCGACCTCGGTGGCCGCGCCGGCCTTGATGACGGCGACGCCGCCGGCCAGCTTGGCGAGGCGCTCCTGGAGCTTCTCGCGGTCGTAGTCGGAGTCGGTGCGCTCGATCTCGGCGCGGATCTCGTTGACCCGGCCGGCGATCTGCTCGGCGTCACCGGCGCCGTCGACGATCGTGGTCTCGTCCTTGGTGACGACGACCTTGCGGGCGCGGCCGAGCAGGTCGAGAGTGGCGTTCTCGAGCTTTAGACCGACCTCCTCGGAGATGACCTGGCCACCGGTGAGGATGGCGATGTCGCCCAGCATGGCCTTGCGGCGGTCGCCGAAGCCCGGAGCCTTGACGGCGACGGACTTGAACAGGCCGCGGATCTTGTTGACGACCAGGGTGGCCAGGGCCTCGCCCTCGACGTCCTCGGCGATGATGACCAGCGGCTTGCCGGACTGCACGACCTTGTCGAGCAGCGGCAGCAGGTCCTTGTTGGCCGAGACCTTGGAGTTGACGATCAGGATGTACGGGTCCTCGAAGACCGCCTCCATGCGCTCGGGGTCGGTCACGAAGTAGCCGGACACGTAGCCCTTGTCGAAGCGCATGCCCTCGGTGAGCTCCAGCTCCAGGCCGAAGGTGTTGCTCTCCTCGACGGTGATGACGCCTTCCTTGCCCACCTTGTCCATCGCCTCGGCGATGAGGGCGCCGATCTCGGTGTCGGCGGCGGAGATGGAGGCGGTGGAGGCGATCTGCTCCTTGGTCTCCACGTCCTTGGCGAGCTTCGACAGCTCCTCGCTGACGCGCTCGACGGCGGCCTCGATGCCCTTCTTCAGCGCCATCGGGTTCGCACCCGCGGCGACGTTGCGCAGACCCTCACGGACCAGCGCCTGGGCGAGCACGGTAGCCGTCGTGGTGCCGTCACCGGCGACGTCGTCGGTCTTCTTGGCGACTTCCTTGACGAGCTCGGCGCCGATCTTCTCCCACGGGTCCTCGAGCTCGATCTCCTTGGCGATGGAGACACCGTCGTTGGTGATCGTGGGGGCGCCCCACTTCTTCTCCAGCACGACGTTGCGGCCCTTCGGGCCGAGGGTCACCTTCACGGCGTCGGCGAGCTGGTTCATACCGCGCTCGAGACCGCGCCGGGCGTCCTCGTCAAACGCGATCATCTTGGCTGCCATTAGGCTAGACCTCCCAGTAGCAGGGTGTCTTCACGGACCGAGCCGACGCCCGCGACGGCATGGACCCGCTATCCCTGCGCGGGCCCCATCGCCCCGATCCCGATTGTTGTCACTCTCGACCTCAGAGTGCCAAACAAGTATTTAGCACTCTACCCCTGAGAGTGCAAGCGGAAGCCATGCTGACCAGCTTGTACGGTATGTCCGGAGCATCCCTTCGGTGCGCCGCGCCACCTGCCGAGACTCACCAGCCGAGCCGGCCGAGACCAAGGGGCCAGGCTCCCTCCGGAGCACCACACTCACCGGCCTGAACCGCGGGGCCGAGTAAGGCAAAGAAGGCGTACAGCAGGCGGAAGGCCCGGTGCGCGGGGTCGCGCACCGGGCCTTCCGTAGGTCGATGACGGGATCAGACGGCGCGTACGGCTTCCGCCTGCGGGCCCTTCTGACCCTGCGTGATGTCGAACTCAACCCGCTGACCCTGCTCGAGGGCCTTGTAGCCGTCCATCAGGATTGCCGAGTAATGGACGAACACGTCCTTACCACCGTCTACCGCGATGAAGCCGTAGCCCTTGTCCGCGTTAAACCATTTGACGGTGCCCTGCGCCACTTCCGACTCCTCTTGCTGGGCTGGGGACCACACCCAAGAAGCCCCCGGTTTTGTCGATCGACATCGACCATACCCGTGTCAAGCCGTAGGACAACAGAGTCAATCCGCAAACTACTACTTGGCGTTCGCTCAAAGCGGGACCGAAGAATATTCACTTTACTGTTTAATAGTTGAGAGCTGCACCATTTGCCATGGCACCGTATGACTTCTCCACCCGCAGAAGCGCATGTCAGGTGCTCGGCCCCGGTACGGCGGCTCAGCCTCCGGCGACGGCGGGGATGACCGAAATCTGCACTCCGTCCGGCGTGGCGGTGTCCAGACCCTCGGCGAATCGGACGTCCTCTTCTCCGACGTAGACGTTGACAAAACGCCGGATCTTACCCGTCTCGTCGAGGATGCGCCCGCCGATGCCCGGGTAGTCCGCGTCGAGCTTCTGCAGGACCTCGCGAAGCGTTCCTCCCTCGCCGCTCACCTCCGCGGCCCCGTTGGTGTACGTCCGGAGAATCGTCGGAATCCGCACGGAAACGCTCATTGTTCGCTCGCTTTCGTTACTGCCGATGGGCCTTTTGAAACGCTTTCAGTTGGCGAATGCCGCACGGAACGCGTCGAGAGAGGGACGGATGACGGCGGTGGGACGGGCGTGCTCGGCCACCGCGTCGAGCGTCTTGAGCCCGTCGCCGGTGTTCAGCACCACGGTCTCGGCGTCCGGGTCGAGGCGGCCCTCGCGGACCAGCTTGCGCAGCACGCCGACCGTGACGCCGCCCGCGGTCTCGGCGAAGACGCCCTCGGTCCTGGCCAGCAGGCGGATCGCGTCGACGATCTCCTCGTCGGTCACGTCCTCCACCGCGCCGCCCGTCCGGCGCGCGATGTCGAGCACGTACGGCCCGTCCGCCGGGTTGCCGATTGCCAGGGACTTGGCGATGGTGTCGGGCCGCACCGGCTGCACCACGTCCTGCCCGGCCTTGAACGCCCGGGAGACCGGCGAGCAGCCCTCGGCCTGCGCACCGAAGATCCGGTAGGGCCGCTCCTCGACCAGCCCCAGCTTGATCAGCTCACGGAAGCCCTTGTCGATCTTCGTGAGCTGCGAGCCGGAGGCCACCGGGATGACGATCTGGTCGGGCAGCCGCCAGCCGAGCTGCTCGGCGATCTCGTACGCCAGCGTCTTGGAGCCCTCGGCGTAGTAGGGCCGGAGATTGACGTTGACGAAGCCCCACTTCTCACCCAGCTCGTCGCCGATGAGCTCGGAGCAGAAGCGGTTGACCTCGTCGTAGGTGCCGTCGATGGCGACGAGGCGGCCGCCGTACACCGCGGCCATGGTCACCTTGGCCGGCTCCAGGTCGGCGGGGATGAACACGCAGGAGTCCAGCCCGGCCCGGGCGGCCGCCGCGCCCACCGCGCCGGCGAGGTTGCCGGTGGAGGAGCACGACAGGGTGTGGAAGCCGAAGTTGCGCGCGGCCTCCAGCGCGATCGCGACGACCCGGTCCTTGAAGGAGTGGGTCGGGTTGCCGGAGTCGTCCTTGACGTGCAGCGACCGCAGGCCCAGCTCGGCCGCCAGCCTGTCGGCCTTCACGAGCTTGGTCCAGCCTGGCTGGAGGTTGGGCTTGGCCGTCACGCCGGCGGGAACGGGGAGCAGGGAGCGGTAACGCCAGATGTTCGCCGGGCCGGACTCGATGTCCTCCCGACGGATCTCGCCGAAGTCGTACGCCACCTCAAGGGGGCCGAAACACTCCGTACAGGCGAAAATCGGGCCGAGTTCGTAAAGAGCGCCACATTCACGACACGAAAGTCCGGTGGCGGGGCCGAACTCGACGGTGTTCGCGGGAGTGCTAGCGGCAGTGCTGGTGTGCGCCATGAAGCGAGGCCTTTCCCTCATCTTCGCTCGCGACCACCTTGGCCACGAGCCGGAATTGGCACCTGTCCCGGCCGGGCCTCGTGGGCACGAGTTCGACACCGGGGAGGTTGCCGGGGCTTCGCAGGGCCGGTCCCTCCACCCCTCTGGATGAGCATGTTCAGTTGTAGGACCTTCCAGAGAAGGTCCTTAAGTGCCCCTCCTGCCAATCTTTGCCCCGTCGCGTCACCCAGAGCGGCACCTCGCGGCGTTGTCGTCGTCGCCCGTGGCCTCCGGCTACGAGCTCCTCCTCCGCCTTGCGATGCACCAGTCTGGCCACCGCCCCGTGCGGGCAAATCTTGTCAGTCGCGGCACTAGCACTGTACCCCGGCGTCCCCGGTGTCCGTTCTGACGTCTCATATGGCGAGACGTTTTGTATCAGCCGTACGCCTCGCCGAGGGCGCTCTGCACGTACTTGCGCGCTTGGTGGATGCGGGACTTGACCGTCCCGAGGGGGATTTTGAGCTGGTCGGCGACCTCCGCGTAGTCGAGCTGGCAGATGTCGCGCAGCACGAGCGCCTGGGCGAGGTCGGGCCGCTCGGCCTCCAGCGCCTCCATCGCGTCGAGCAGGTCGAGCCGCGAGCCGGCGATGACGCTCACCCGCCGGGGATCGGGCCGCTGCTCGGGCAGCTCCTCCACCTGTTCGGACGAACGCCGCTTGAGTGAGCGATAGGTGGTCCTGGCGCAGTTGACGGTCACGATGTGCAGCCAGGTGCTGAACCTTGCCCGCCCCTCGAACCTCGCGATGTTGCGCGCCACGGCGAGCAGCGTGTCCTGCGCCGCCTCCTCGGCGTCCTGCCGATACGGTAGAAGCCTCTCGCAGTGCCGCAGCACGTCGGGCTCGATGCGCCGCAGCAGTTCGCCGAGCGCGCGATGGTCCCCCCGGGCAGCAGATCGGGCCAGGTCCTCGGTGGTGTCGTCCAGTGCCATGCCGTATCCAGCCCTCCCGCGATCGGTTGACATCCTATTGACGGAGGTCGGCTTTTATTAATCTTCCGGCATGCGCGCCCGCTCTGATCGAGGGAACCCGAAGATGAGCAGCACCGTTCTGATCGCGTCCAACCGGGGCCCGGTGTCCTTCACGCTGTCTGAAGACGGCGGCCTGACCATGCGCAGGGGCGGCGGCGGGCTCGTCTCCGGCCTGTCCGAGGTGGTCAAGGACACCGACGTCCTGTGGGTCTGCGCGGCGCTGTCGGACGGCGACCGGGGGGCGGTGCGCCGGACGCACGGCGGGCGGCTCGACCGGGCCTTCGACACGGGCCCGATCCGCATGCTGGACATTCCGCCCGCCGTCTTCCACCGGGCCTATAACGCCGTGGCCAACTCGACCCTGTGGTTCGTCAACCACCTGCTTTACAACACGCCCTTCTCCCCCGAGTTCGGCACGCGGTTCCGCCGCGAGTGGGAGTCGTACCGCACGTACAACGGCGCGTTCGCGCTGGCCCTGGCCGAGGAGGCGGCCCACCGGGCGCGCGTCATGGTGCAGGACTACCACCTGACGCTGACCCCGGCGATGCTCCGGGTCGAGCGGCCCGACCTGCGCATCGCCCACTTCTCGCACACGCCCTGGGCGCCGCCGGAATACTTCGCACTGCTGCCCGAGGACGTCGTGGCGGAGGTGCTGACCGGCATCCTCGGCGCCGACCACGCCGGATTCCTCACCGCGCGCTGGGCCCGCGCCTTCATGGACTGCTGCGAAGCCCTGCTCGGCGCCGACGTCGACCACGCCGCCCGGACGGTCACGTACGAGGGGCGGACCACCAGGATCGGCGTGCACCCGCTCGGCGTGAACGGCGAGGCGCTGCTGGCCCGGGCCGCCGAGCAGGACGTCGAGTCGCACATGTCCGTGATCAGAGACCTCGTGGGCGACCGCAAGCTGATCGTGCGCATCGACCGCACCGAGCTGTCCAAGAACATCGTGCGCGGCCTGCGCGCCTACCAGGAGTTCCTGGCCACCCACCCCGAATGGCACGGCCGGGTCGTCCACCTAGCGTTCGCCTACCCCTCCCGCCACGACCTGCCGGAATATCGCGAATACACAGCGGCCGTGCAGCGCTGCGCCAAGGAGATCGAGGACGAGTACGCGACCGAGGACTGGGACCCGCTGATCCTCAACGTGAACGACGACTATCCGCGCTCGCTGGCCGCCTACCGGCTGGCCGACGTGCTGCTCGTCAACCCGATCAGGGACGGCATGAACCTGGTGGCCAAGGAGGGCCCGATCCTGTCGCCCCGGTGCGCGCTCGTGCTGTCTCGCGAGGCGGGCGCGGCGGCCGAGCTGGGGGCCGACTCCCTGCTCGTCAACCCCTACGACGTGTCCGGCACCGCTGCGGCGCTGCACGACGCGCTGACGCTGCCCGAGCAGGAACGGCTCAGGCGCGGCCTGCGGCTGCGCGAGGCCGCCACCGCCCTGCCGCCCCAGCGCTGGTTCGACGACCAGCTCGCCGCACTGCCCTGATCCCGGCCGACCCCGCCCGGCGCTGACGTGCCGTCGCCTTGCGCTGATCCGGTGCGGGTGCTGTACGCCACAGCGTCCGGCCCTCGTCCCGGATGATCGGCTGCGCTAGCCTTGCCTGACTTTGGACCGCAACATAAAGGTCATCAGGGACAGCCCCACCTGGTTGATCTATCTCCAGCTCGCCACCTTCGCCACCTACCTCTACGGCCTGTCCGCCGCCCTCCCCCTCCTGCGCGCCGAGCTCGGCGTCTCCCAGGCCGTCGCCGGGCTGCACGGCACCGGGATGGCGCTGGGCGGCATCGCCGGCGGGCTGGCCCTGCCGGCGCTGACCAGGCGGTTCGGACGGCGCGTCGTCACCTGGGCCGGCCTGACCGGGATGAACGCCGGGGTGCTCCTCGTCGTGTTCGGACACGCCCTCCCGTTCACCCTGGCCGGTTTCACGCTCGCCGGCTGCTGCGGTTCGACGGCGCTCTACGTGATGATGGCGGTGCTCAGCGACCACCACGGCCAGGCTGGGGCGGCCGTCATCAGCGAGGCCAACGCGGTCGGCGTGATCGCCGGAATCGCCACCACCTACGCCTTCAGCGTGGTGGCCGAATCACCGGCCGGCTGGCGGCCCGCGCTGTTCGTGCCGGTGGCCTCCACCCTCCTGCTGGCCCTGCTCATGGGCCGGATCTGGGTGCCATCACCGTCCGCGGCGGTGCCAGAGGGGCCGGGCAGCGGCACAATGCCGGAGGCATCAGATGGCAGGGCGCCGGAGGCATCAGATGGCAGGGCGCCGTACGGCTGGCGCTTCCACATCGCCGGGGTGGTCCTGCTGTGCTGCGTGGCCATCGAGTTCGCCTTCAACCTGTGGGCCGCCGAGCTGCTCTCCCAGCGGACCGGGTTGTCGCCCGGCCTGGCGGCGACCGGGCTGAGCGCGATGCTGGCCGGCATGGCGGCAGGCCGGTTCGGCGGCGCCCGGCTGGCCCTGCGCTTCGCGCCGGGTTCGGTGCTGCTCGGCTCGCTCGGGGTGACCCTGGCGGGCTGGGCGCTGTTCTGGGCCGGGACCTCGGCGCCGGTCTGCTACGCCGGGCTCGCGCTCAGCGGGCTCGGCATCTCGGTCCAGTTCCCCATGGGCCTCACCCGCATGATCGAGGTGTCGGGAGGCCGGCCGGACCAGGCGTCCGGCGCGGCCTCGATCTGGGCGGGCGTGGGCTCGGGCAGCGGGCCGTTCGTGCTCGGCGCGCTGGGCGACGGCTTCGGGACGCACACGGCGTTCCTGCTCGCGCCCGCCCTGATCGCGGTGGCCGCCGGAGGAGCGGCCGCCTCCCGGACGCGTTCCTAGCGCCGTCCATCGACGCGCGTGGAGGGAGCGGAGCGGAAGGGAGCGAGGACCGCAGCGAAGGCCCAGCGAAGCGGGTTTCGCGAGGACCGGAGCTTCCTTGCGGCGCAGTGACCGACTTGCCCAAGATCCGGCGACACGTCCACCAGGCACCACCAAGAACCAAAACCCCCCGCACAGCGACCGACGTGCCCCAGGCGCAGGCCGGAGCCGGTCGTCAGTGCCAGGTCGCGTTCTTGAGAATCGTGCTCAGGCCCGGGGTCCGCCACTGGTCGATCACCAGGATCTTCGACATCGGCAGATACCATTCGCGCTGGTTGTAGCGGGCCCTCACCTTGCCCGAGGTCATGGTGCCGCAGGTGCCCGCCCAGTCGCGGTAGTACGCCTTGTGTCCCGGCCCGATCTGCCGCAGCCCCTTCTCGGCGAGCGTGGTCCTGCGGATGACGAGGTTCTTCTTCACCGGGCAGGGCCCGACGTCGGTGGCCGGATAGAACGGGCCGTCCGGCGTGTACTTCTGGAACAGCTCGTGGCCTATGGCGATGGCCTTCGGCCCCATGATCCAGAAGCTGTGGCAGCCCGAGTCGCGGAAGCCGTACATGTCCGTGCCCTTGGTGGGGCACGAGCCGGTGATGACGCGCAGCCAGTCCTTGCGGACGGCGTCGACCTTCCAGGACGACGGGATCCTCAGCGTCAGCCCCTTGCGCAGATGCAGAGCCTTCGTCGCCGCACTGCCGCTCGCGAACGCCGTCACCGGAGCCGCCATAGACGCCACCGGAGCCGTCATGGACGCCGCCGCAGACGCCGCAGACGCCGCCGGAGCCGCCAGGGACGCCGCCAGTGACGCGGCGAGAGATGTAGCGAGCACGGTCAGACCGGCCGCCACGGCCGGGATCTTTGTCCTCATGCCCGGCACGCTAGGCCCCGCCGCTTGCAGACGACTTGCCGAGGCGTGCCACGAGGTCGCCGAGCAGGGCCACGACGCCGTCGGGGCCGTCCACCACCAGGTCGGCGCGCTCCGCCAGGGCGGTCACCTCCGCCGAGCCGCTGCAGACCCGTACGCCGGGGATGCCGGCCGACTCGACCGCGTCGAAGGCCGCGAGGTCCCCCAGGTCGTCGCCGACGAACATGACCGAGCGGGCGTCCCGCTCGGCGAGGAAGGCCGACAGGGCCTTGCCCTTGTCCATTCCGGCCGGCCGCAGCTCCAGCACCATGCGGCCCGGCTCGACCGCCAGCCCGGCCTCCTCGGCCAGCGCCGCGACCGGCCCGCGCAGCGCCTCAAGCGCCCCTGCGGGGTCGGCGCACCGCCGGGTGTGCACGGCGACGGCGCGGTCCTTGTCCTCGATCCATGCGCCGTCGAGGCCCTTCACGAGCTCGGGCAGCCGGGCGCGGACGAGGCCGAGCCCGGGAGGCGGCGGCGGGGCCGTCAGACGGCCGTCCTCCCAGCGTTCCAGCCCGTAATGGCCGAGGATCACCAGGCCGGGCACGTCGGCGAGGGACGGCACGCCGGCTACCTCTCCGAGTGCGAGAGCCGTACGCGGCGGGCGGCCCGTGACGATCACGACGGCGCGCACCAGCGGGGCGAGGGCGGCCAGCACGCCGGGCACGCCGGGATGCACGCGGGCGGCGGCGGGGTCGGGCACGATCGGGGCGAGCGTGCCGTCGTAGTCGAGCCCGATCACGGCTCCGGCCGGATCGGCGATGATCGCGTCGAGTCCTGCGTGCTCGGGCAGGGTCATGGCCTCACTCCGAAGGGGGTTCCGTGCGTACGCCTCGACGGCCTCATGCCCCGGATGCGGGGCTCATGCGTGAAGGGGAGGGAAAGCTAGGAGTTGAACCCGAAGCGGCGGGCCGAGCGGTCGCGCCGCCTCCCGGCTCTCATCCGGCGCAGCCGCTTGACGAGCATGGGGTCGTGCTCCAGCGCTTCGGGCCGGTCGATGAGCTCCCCGAGTAACTGGTAGTACCGGGTCGCGGAGATGCCGAACGCCTCCCTGATCGCCTGTTCCTTGGCGCCCGCGTAACGCCACCACTGGCGCTCGAACGCGAGCATCTCGCGGTCGCGGTCCGAGAGGTCCGGCCCGTCGCCGCCGGCCGGTTCGGTGTCCATCGGCTCCTCCTCGATCGGCTCGCGGGCCCGTCCCATGGTAATGCCAAGCCCGCGAGACGAACCCGGGGTGTTCAGGCCGGGCGGGACAGACGTAATGTCACGTGGTGTGAGCTCTGTAATCACGCTTCTGACCGACTACGGGCTGGAGGACGGGTACGTCGCCGCGTGCCACGGCGTGATCGCGGGCATCGCCCCGCAGGCTCGGATCATCGACGTGGGCCATCTCGTCCCCTCCGGGGACGTACGCCGCGGCGCGGCCATCCTCGCGCAGACCCTGCCCTACCTGCCGGCGGGCGTCCACCTGGCGGTGGTCGATCCCGCGGTGGGCGGCAACCGGCGACCGGTCGCCGTGGAGGCGGGGGGACGGGTGTTCCTCGGCCCCGACAACGGCATCCTGTCATGGGCCGTCCGCGCCGCGGGGGGCGCCGACGCCGCCTACGAGATCACGAACAAGGACCTGTGCCTGGAGAACGTCTCTCCGACCTTCCCGGGACGGGACCTGTTCGCCCCGGTGGCCGCCCACCTGTGCACCGGACGCTCGGTCGCCGACGTGGGGCCGCCGATGCCGGTGGACCGCCTGGTGACCCTGCCCGCGCCGACCTGCCGGTTGCGGGACGGCGCGGCCGAGGGCGAGGTGCTGTCGGTGGACAGGCACGGCAACGTCCAGTTGTCGATCACCGCCACCGACATGGCCGAGATCGGCGTACGGCTCGGCGACACCGTCGCCGTGTGGCTGGGGCGCCGCCAGGTCGCCGTGCCGTACCGGGAGACGTTCACCGCCGTGCCGCCCGGCGACCTGGTGGCGTTCACCGACTCCGCCGGGCTGGTCGCGATGGCGATCAACGCCGGGGACGCCTCCGACCGCCTGGGTCTGCCCCCGGGCGCGCACGTACGGCTGTCGCCCGGGCGCTGACCCGGCCGGTTCTACTGGGCGTTCACCACGTCGCGGACCTCCGCGAAGTGGCAGGCGCTGGGGTGGTCGCTGCCCGGGCGCGGCTCCAGTGCGGGCGTCTGCTCGGCGCAGATGTCCTGCGCCTTCCAGCAGCGCGTGCGGAAGTGGCAGCCCGACGGCGGGTTGGCCGGCGAGGGCGGGTCGCCCTGCAGGATGATCCGCTGGCGGGTCTCCCGGCCCTCGGGGTCGGGCACGGGCACGGCCGACAGCAGCGCCTGGGTGTACGGGTGGGTCGGGCCTTCGTAGATCTGGGCGTCGCTGCCCAGCTCGACGATCTTGCCGAGGTACATCACCGCGACCCGGTCGGAGATGTGGCGGACCACCGACAGGTCGTGCGCGATGAAGATGTACGCGAGGTCGAACTCGTTCTGCAGCCGCTCCAGCAGGTTCATGACCTGGGCCTGGATCGACACGTCGAGCGCGGAGACCGGCTCGTCGCAGATGATGATCTCAGGCTGGAGCGCCAGGCCGCGGGCGATGCCGATGCGCTGACGCTGGCCGCCGGAGAACTGGTGCGGGTAGCGGTTGATGTGGTCGGGGTTGAGGCCCACCACTTCGAGCAGTTCCTGCACCCGGCGCCGGCGGCCGCCCTTCGGCACGACGTCCGTGTGGATCTCGAACGGCTCCCCCACGATGTCGCCGACGGTCATCCGCGGGTTCAGCGAGGTGTAGGGGTCCTGCATGACCATCTGGATGTTGCGGCGCATCCGCTTGAGCTCGGCGCCCCTGGCCGAGGCGATGTCCCTGCCATGGATGCGTACGGAGCCCGAGGTGGGCCGCTCCAGCGCCATCAGCAGCTTGGCCAGGGTGGACTTGCCACAGCCCGACTCGCCGACGATCCCGAGCGTCTCGCCCCGGTGCAGGTCGAAGGAGACCCCGTCGACGGCCTTGATCGCGCCGATCTGCCGCTTGACGACGATGCCCTGGGTGAGCGGGAAGTGCTTGACGAGGTCGCGGACTTCGAGGATCGACTCAGCGTTCGCCTTCATCGATGACCTCCCTCCAGTAGTGGCAGGCGCTGCCGCGGGTGCCACTGATCGTGTACAGCTGGGGAACGTCGGTCACGCAGTTGTCCCGCCGGTACGGACAGCGCGGGTGGAAGGCGCAGCCCGTCGGCATCTCCAGCAGGTTGGGCGGCAGGCCCTTGATCGCGTAGAGCTCCTGGCCCTTGTGGTCCACCCTGGGGATGGACTCCAGCAGCCCCTTCGAGTAGGGGTGGGCCGGGTTCTTGTACAGGTCGTGCACCGGGGCGTTCTCCACGATGCGCCCGCCGTACATGACCGCGATCTTGTCCGCGACGTCGGCGACGACGCCGAGGTCGTGGGTGATCAGGATCAGGCCCATGTTGCTGTCGCGCTGCAGCTCCGCGAGCAGACCCATGATCTGTGCCTGGACCGTCACGTCGAGCGCGGTGGTCGGCTCGTCGGCGATCAGGATCTCCGGGTCGAGCGCGATCGCCATGGCGATCATGATGCGCTGCCGCATGCCGCCGGAGAACTGGTGCGGGAAGTCGTTGACCCGGTCCCTGGCGGCCGGGATCCTGACCCGGTCC
Organism: Microbispora sp. CL1-1; assembly: GCF_012034195.1. Classification (NCBI taxonomy): domain Bacteria; kingdom Bacillati; phylum Actinomycetota; class Actinomycetes; order Streptosporangiales; family Streptosporangiaceae; genus Microbispora; species Microbispora sp. CL1-1. The sequence goes on along the minus strand of NZ_JAATEK010000036.1, from coordinate 16,061 downwards.
ATCAGCTCGATGGCCTTCTTCTTGGCGTCCGCCCGCGACGTGCCGCGGTGCATGCGGAACATCTCGGCGATCTGCCAGCCGACCGGGAAGACCGGGTTCAGCGCGGACAGCGCGTCCTGGAAGACCATGGAGATGCCCTCTCCGCGGATCTTCCTGCGCTGGTCGTCCGGGAGCTTGAGCAGGTCGACGCCCCGGAACCGGATCTCGCCACCGGTGATCTTGCCCGGGGGCATGTCGAGTATGCCCATGATGGTCTGGGCGGTGACGCTCTTGCCCGAACCCGACTCGCCCAGCACGGCGAGCGTCTCACCGGCGTCCACGCTGTACGTCACGCCGTTGACGGCCTTGGCCACGCCCGCCCGGGTGCGGAACTCCACGTGGAGGTTGTCCACCTCCAGCAGGGCGCCGCTGTGTGAGCCTCTGCCCACCTGCTCGGAAAGCACTTCCGTCACTCGCTGTGCCTCCTCATCGAAGCTTCGGGTCGAGGGCGTCGCGTACGGCTTCGCCGAGCATGACGAAGGTCAGCACGCACAGGGACAGGAACGCCGCGGGGAAGAGCAGCGCGTGCGCCCCGGTCCGCATGTACGACGCGTGGTCGGCGATCGCGATACCCCAGGAGATGACCGGCGGACGCAGGCCGATGCCGAGCAGCGACAGCGTGGCCTCGGCGCCGATGTAGCTGCCGATCGTGATCGTGGCGTACACGAGGATCGGCGCCAGCGAGTTGGGCAGCAGATGCCGGAAGATGATCCGCAGCGGCCCGGCCCCGAGCGCCCTCGCGGCCTGCACGTAGTCCTGGTGCTTGGCCTGGATGACGGCGGAGCGGGCGATGCGCATCAGGATCGGCCAGCCCAGCAGGGCGAGCACGATGATGACGACCGCCATGATCATCGCCTTGCCCGGGTTCGACTGGGCAGGCGCCACGGTGCCGAGGATGATGATCGCGCCCAGCACGTACGGCAGGCCGAGGAACATCTCGCCGACACGGGAGACGATCGCGTCGATCCAGCGTCCGAAGTAGGCCGCGAGCACGCCCGTCAGGCCGCCCAGCAGGATGGTGGCCAGCGTGGCCAGCACACCCACGATGATCGAGGTGCGGGCGCCGTAGATCGTCCTGGCCCACACGTCCCGCCCCTGCAGGTCGTAGCCGAACCAGGCGTCCGCGCTCGGCCCCTCCATGCTCTTGGCGAGCGTGGCGTACTCCGGGTCCTTGTGCGTGAACAGCGTCGGGAACGCCGCCATCAGGAGGAACAGGATCAGCATCACGAGCGAGACCCAGAAGATCTTGCGTCGCTTGAGGATGTCCCACGTGTCGCGCCACAGGCTGCGCCTGTCGCCCCGGACCGCGACCGGACTCGCGGCCGGCTCGTCCGCACCCTTGATGAGGTCTTGCGTCACGGTCGGGTCACTCATAGCGGATCCTCGGGTCGAGCACGCCGTAGAGGAGGTCGACGAGCAGGTTGGACACCAGGTACACGAGCACGAGCAGCGTGGCCACGGGGACCACGATCGTGTAGTCCTGGCCGTTGATGGCCCGCCACAGCAGGCCGCCGATGCCGTGGATGTTGAAGATGCCCTCGGTGATGATCGCGCCGGACATCAGCGAGCCGATCTCGGTGCCGAGGAACGTCAGCACCGGGATGAGCGAGTTGCGCAGCAGGTGGATCCCGACCACCCGCCGGTTGCTCAGTCCCTTGGCCACGGCCGTCCGCACGTAGTCGGCGCGCAGGTTCTCCACGATGCTCGTACGGGTGAGCCGCGCGGTGAAGGCCATGTTGAGGCTGGCCAGCACGAGCGCCGGGACGACCAGCTCGGGGACCGTCGCCGCGTCCGACACGGTCGGCTCGATCACGCCGAACTGCACGCCGAGGATCCACTGCAGCAGATAACCGGTGACGAAGATCGGCAGGGACAGCAGGATCAGCGTGGCGACCGTCACCACGTTGTCGACGAAGCCGCCGCGCTTGAGCCCCGACAGCACGCCGGCGCCGATTCCGATGATCGCCTCGAAGAGCACCGCCATCAGCGCGAGCCTGATGGTGATCGGCCAGGCGTCGCCGAGCTGGGTCGCGACGGAAACGCCGTTGAAGTCGGTGCCGAGGTTGCCGGTGAACAGGTTCTTCAGGAAGTTCCAGTACTGCACCAGAATGGGCTGGTCCAGCCCGAACTGCTCGCGCATGGCCGTGACATAGCTGTCCGGACAGGGCCGCTGGCCGCATCTCCCGGCGAACGGGTCGCCCGGGAGCTGCCAGACCATGTAGTTGATGATGAAGGTCGTGCCCAGCACGACAGGCACGAGTTGCAGCAGGCGCCGGATCGCGTATCGGCCCATGCGCACCTCCGATCTGACGCTAAAGGTCGTACATGCGCTCCCCGTGGGTCAACACGGGAAGTCGCGAATGGACAGCCCACGAGGCCGGCCCCGGGTGGGGAACCGGCCTCGGGGGGTTCACCTACGAGCTGTCCTACGCTTCCTTGATCGCGATCGACAGCGGGTCGAGCACGCCGAAGGGAGTGACCTTCACGCCGGTCACCCACTTGGAGGTGCCGGCCTGCAGACCGTACGACCACAGCGGAATAGCGGGCATGTCCTGCTGCAGCATAGCCTCGGCCTCCTGGTAGAGGGCGTTGGCCTGGGCCGGATCGGTGGCGGTGTCGGCCTCGTGGAGCTTCGCGTCGAGAGCCTTGTTGCTGTAGAGACCGTCATTGGACGAAGCGCCGGTCTTGTACAGCGGGTTCAGGAAGTTCTCGATGTGGGGGTAGTCCATCTGCCAGCCGGTGCGGAACGCGCCCTTGATCTTGTGCTGGGTGATGGTGTCACGCAGCTCGGCGAAGGTGGGCATGTCCTTGTGCACGAACTTCACGCCGGAGTCGGCGCCGAAGGCCTGGTTGATGCTGTTGACCGTGGCCTCGATCCACTCCTTGTGAGTGCCGTCGGCGTTGGACCAGATCGGGAACTCGGCCGGCGGGGTGTAACCCTCGGCCTTGGCCTTGGCGAGGTACTCCTTCGCCTTGGCGGGGTCGTAGGTGCACAGGTCGCCGCAGGCGCCGTCCTTGAAGCCCTCGACGATCGGCGAGACCCAGCCGTTGATCGGCACACGGCCCTTGTTGAAGATCTTGTCGGTGATCGTCTTCCGGTCGATCGCGTACGACACGGCCTTGCGGAAGTCCGCGTTGCCGCCGAACTCCTTGTCGTACAGCGGGAAGGTGATCGTCTGGATGACGCCCTGCTGGCCGTCGATCGCGCGGTCGCCGAGGTCGGTCTTCCACTTGTCGCCGGCGAGCGCCGACGGCGGGATCAGCTCGGTGAAGTCGAGGTTGTTGGAGACCAGGTCCGCGTAGGCCGCGTTGTCGTCCTTGTACATCTTGTAGACGATCTTCTTGACCTTGGGCTTCTCCGGCCCGGGGTAGTCGGGGTTCGCCTCGACGATGATCTGCGAGTTGTGGTCCCACTGGACGAACTTGAACGGACCGTTGGTGACCGGCTTCTGCGCGAAGCCCTTCGGGTCCTTGAAGAAGGCGTCGGGCAGCGCCGAGAACGACGAGTACCCCAGCTTGGTGCGGAACACGGCGACGGGCGCGGTCAGCGTGACCTTGAAGGTGAGGTCGTCGATGACCTCGAGGCCCTTCAGCTTGTCGGTCTCCGGCTTGGGGGCCTCCTTCGGGCCGTCGGGGCCGTCCGGGTCGGCGGTGTTGACCTTGTCGAAGCCCTCGATGTCACCGAACCAGAAGCTGCCGAGCTGAGCGTTCGGCGAGTACGCGGTGTAGTTCCACGCGTCGACGTAGTTCTTCGCGGTGACCGGCGTGCCGTCGGTCCACTTCAGGCCGGGCTTGAGCTTGATCGTCCACACCTTGTTGTCGGTGGTCTCGATCGACTCCGCCTGGTCGAGCTCGGGAGCGGCCGTGTCCGAGTTGTACTTGACGAGACGGCTGTACACGAAGTCGTTGATCGTGCCACCGCAGGTCTCGTTGATGTTTCCGGGGACGAAGCCGGTCTGCGGCTCACAACCGCGGATGTAGACGGTCCCGGTCGCGGCCCGGGGGTTGTCCCCGCCGCCGCTACTGGACCCGCCGCCCCCGCCGCACGCGGCGACGCCGAGCGCAAGCAGCGCGGTGCCGGTGGCGATCTTCGCGCCCTTAGTCACGCGCATAGTGGATTGGTCCTCCCTCTAAGGATGGGCGTTCGCGCTGGTTGGCACCCGGTTTGCCGGGCATCGTCAAACCAGCTGACGTCCTGCCAGTCGTCCGGAGCATCCCTTACCGGACGCACCAGAGGAGTCTCCAGCACGTTGCAGTTCGGTCACACGTGCGTCAGTCGGGCGTCACACACAATCCTGCGAGCCCAACCTTAAATGCCCAGCACGGCATCAAACTCCCCTTTAGGGTACATATACCAACAGAACGCCAGTCCTTTGATCCGGAACAGGGGCGACACCCCGTGCCCCGGTCCCCGGATCAAGATGTCCTGGGCTACCTTTGACCAGTCGCAGCCACGTTCGGTGCGACAGCCGTCCCACCGACCTCCATCCAATAGAGTCCATGCCATGAGCCAGCCGGAATCCGCGCTCGCGGAGGCCCAGGGTGGCGGCCGAGCCCCGGAGTCGCTGGCCGCGCTTGCCGAGCGTCACGGACTACGACGCGCCATCGCACGCCCCAGCATGCCCGCCTACCTGCGCCAACTGTGGGACCGGCGGCACTTCATCCTCACGTACGCCACCTCGCGCAACGTCTCCAAGTATTCCGAGTCGATGCTCGGCCAGCTCTGGCAGGTGCTGACCCCGCTGCTCAACGCCGCGGTGTACTGGCTGATGTTCGGCGTCATCCTCGGGCAGAGCAAGAAGATCGAGAACTACCCGGCCTTCCTCATCACCGGCGTCATGGTCTTCACCTTCACCCAGCGCACGGTGATCAGCGGGGCCAAGTCCATCTCGTCGAACCTCTCCCTGATCCGGGCGCTGCACTTTCCCCGGGCCGCCCTCCCCCTGGCGTACGTCATCCAGGAGCTCCAGCAGCTCGGCTACTCCATGGCCGTGCTCCTCCTCCTGGTGCTCGTCACCGGAGAGCCGGTGAGCCTGCTCTGGCTGCTGATCCCCGTGGTGCTGCTCATGCAGCTCGTCTTCAACATCGGCACCGGCATGTTCATGGCCCGCCTCGGCGCGTTCATGCGGGACATGAACCAGCTCCTGCCGTTCATCACGCGCACCTGGCTGTACGCCTCCGGCGTCTTCTACGCGATCGACGACCGCACCAAGGACCTGCCGGACTTCCTCCGGTGGGCGCTGGAGTTCAACCCGGCCGCCGCGTACATCGAGTTCATGCGCGATCTGCTGATCTACCAGCGGTTCCCCGAGCGCTGGGCGTGGGTGACTTGCATATTCTGGGCAGTGTTCGCGCTGATCGTCGGCTTCTGGTACTTCTGGCGGGCCGAGGAGAGGTACGGCCGTGGCTGAGCTGACCGAGGAGCTGTCGCAGGTGGCGCCCCAAACTTCTGAGACGCAGAACCACGAGACGCAGAACCCCAAGGCCGGGACCCCGACCGTCATCGTCGACGACCTCCACATCGTCTACAAGGTGTACGGCTCGGCCAGCGACGCCGAGAAGGGCAACGCGGCCAGCGCGCTCATGCGCATCCTGCGGCGGCAGGGCCGGCCGCAGATGAAGGAGGTCCACGCCGTCAAGGGCGTGAGCTTCGTCGCCCACCACGGCGACGCCATCGGCATCATCGGCCGCAACGGCTCGGGCAAGTCGACCCTGCTGCGCGCGATCGCCGGCCTCCTGCCCCCGCACAAGGGCGCCGTCTACACCAACGGCCAGCCGTCCCTCCTCGGCGTCAACGCGGCCCTCATGAAGGAGCTGACGGGCGAGCGCAACATCATCCTCGGCTGCTACGCGATGGGCATGACGCCGAGCGAGGTGCGCGAGAAGTACGACGAGATCGTCGACTTCTCCGGCATCGGAGACTTCGTCCAGTTCCCCATGTCGACGTACTCGTCCGGCATGGGAGCCCGGCTGCGCTTCGCCATCTCCTCGGCCAAGACGCACGACGTGCTGCTCATCGACGAGGCGCTCGCGACGGGTGACCGCGAGTTCAAGAAGAAGAGCCAGCAGCGCATCAAGCAGATGCGCGACGCGGCCGGCACGGTCTTCCTGGTCGCCCACAACCTCGACGTGATCGAGGAGACGTGCAACCGGGTGATCTGGTTGCACAAGGGAAAGATCAGAATGGAAGGCGACCCCCAGGAGGTCCTGGAGGCGTACAACAAGGCCTGACAGAAACGGAGGGGTGACCGTGCCGACGCCGCCACCGATCCCGTACGACCATCTGCCCGAGGTGCCCGCGCTGACCGTCGAGAGCGACGACATACGCGACGGCGAGCGGCTCCCCGAGGCCCACGTGTTCAACGACTGGGGCATGAACGGGCAGAACCTCTCCCCGCACCTGCGCTGGTCGGGCGCCCCGGAGGGCACCAAGAGCTACGCCGTCACCTGCTTCGACCCCGACGCGCCGACGGGCAGCGGTTTCTGGCACTGGGTGCTGTACGACATCCCGGCCACCGTCACCGAGCTGCCGACCGGCGCGGGCAACGGCCCCGACTTCAAGGGCCTGCCGGAGGGCGCCAAGCACGCGCGCAACGACTTCAGCACCAAGGAGTACGGCGGGGCGGCGCCACCGCCCGGCCACCCGCACCGCTACGTGTTCGCCGTGCACGCCCTGGGCGTGGAGTCCCTGGGCCTCGACACCGACACGCCACCGGCCGTGGTCGGCTTCAACATCACCGCCAACACGCTCGCCCGGGGTTATATCGCACCTGTGTACGAAACCTGACGCGGAAGGGCCGCTCGTTCCACTATGATTCGAACGGAGATTCGACATAGGGGAGGGGCGGATGAGCGACCTCGCGACGGCGATCGACAATCTGGCCGCTGAAGATCCCTCGGAGCTTCCCGTCGGGCTGATCGCGGAGCAGCTCATCGAGCTGCACTGGCAGATGGCCCGTCTGCAGGCCCAGATCGCCAGGCGCACCCACCTGCGCGCACGTTTCGACTCGCCGGCCTCGCCCAACTGAGGCCCGGCCTGCCCTGCCGCATGGTGTTCGCCGCCGGGCGGCCGCGGGTGAGCGCCCGTGTCCGCTCCACGGCGGGCACCCCGGCAGGGCTCGATCCGGCAGGGCTCGATCCGGCAGGGCTCGATCCGGCAGGGCTCGATCCGGCAGGGCTCGATCGGGCAGGTCGGCCTGGCGTGGACACCTTGGCACAACGACCAGGCGTTACGGCCCGGCACAACGGTCCGGCACAACGGTCCGGCATAACGCCTTGGTATGACACCGGACGGCCGGCGCCCCTCGGGGGTGCCGGCCGTTCTCGTCGTTCGACGTCTTTCTGACAGCCCTGCCGTACGTGTCCGATGGCCGTGCAGCAGGGTCACCGGCGAGCCGCCTCGACGGTGACGGCGGCCTCAGGCGAGGCTCACCGGCCGTACCCGCGGCTCCCGGTCGGCGCGACGTCGGCCACCGTGTCAGGGGCGGACGAGACCGTGCTCGACGCCGCGGCGTCGGCCGTGGCCGAGGCGGAGGCGGCGATGTCGGCCGCGGCCCCCGCCGTCGCGGCGGCACCCTGCGCCGGAGCGTCCGCGGTGTTCCTGATGGTCTTGGTGACCGCGCGGGTGTTGGCGTCGGCCTGGGTGGCGGCGTCGGTCGCCGCCGTCTGGGTGCTGCTCATGGCGCTGTCCGCCGGCGTCTCGCACGGCACCAGCGCCAGCAGGCCGCCCGCGCTGCCGGCGGTCGCCGCCACGGCGCCCTTGAGGCTGAGCAGCGCGTTGAGCCGCGCGGTGACGTTGAGCCCGGCGTTGACCACGGCGCCCACGTTCGCGACGGCCGCCGCCGAGGCGTCCACCGCCGTGGCGGCCTGGCCGGAAGCGGCGACGACCGGCTTGCCGACCTGGGCGACGAGGCCCGCGGCGACGGTCGCCTTGGCGGCGAGAGCCGCGTTGACGTCCGCGACCGCGACCAGGGCGGCGGAGAGGTGGGCCTCCAGCCGGGCGATGACGTTGGCGTCGACGGTGACGGCGGCGTCGGCCACGATGTCGGCCGCGATGGCGGCGGCCGCGCAGATGTGCGCGTTCGCCTCGGCGGACAGGTTGGCGGTGACGGTGCCGGCGAGCTTCGCGACCGCGACGAGGTTGGCCCTGATGTCAGCGGTCAGGTCCACCGCCACCCCGGCGGCCACGTCGGCGGCCACGTCGGCTGCCGCGTCGGCCTGCGCGACGACGCCGCCCGTGGCCCCGCCGACGACCGTGCCCTGCAGATCGGCCAGAAGCCTCGCCACCGTCGTGACCCGCTTCTCCGTGCACTTCTTGGCGCACACGTCAGCCTGTGCGGGCGCGGCCAGCATGCCGGCGATGCCGATCGTGACGGCGACGACGGCTGTCCTAACCACTCGTTTCATTGACTTGCCCCCGGTTCATATTCCTTTTCACGAGAGTGGGAATGACGAACCCAAGAACCCCCGTGCGTCGGCGAGCACGCCGACAAAGACGTCGGCATTTCTATCACTGCCGATCACAGGGGAAAGCCCTGCTGACCAGGGGATGTAGGGCCGGCACCCCGTCCGGAAAGTCGGTATATCGAGCACCGGACGAGCACTTGACGGTCACCCCAATCCCGCCTCCGGAGAAAGCGACGGTAAACACCGCGCCCAGGCCCCGGGGCAGATCTTTCCGCTCACTTTTAGCGACGCGCCGGCGGACGTCGCGGCCCGGCCGGTCGGAGGCCGTCCACGAATCCGCCCTATCGCGACATATCTCGATAGGGGTTACGCTGGTGAGGTGACCTCCCTCACCCCGTACGCGGGAGACGACCCCGCACAGCGCGCCTCGGACGCCGACCGCGACCGAGTGGCGGCCGTCCTCGGCGAGGCGCTGGCCACCGGCCGCCTGACGAGCGTCGAACACGCCGACAGGCTCGACGCCGCCTACAGCGCCGTGACCATCGGCGACCTCGCACCTCTGATCAAGGACCTGCCCGACACGGCCCACCCGCCGGCCGTGCTCTCCACGGAACGGCAGCAGGTCTCCGCCGTGTTCAGCAAGATCATACGTCGTGGGCGCTGGGTCGCCGGGCGGCACACCGAGCTGAGCTCGGTGTTCGGCGCGCTGATCGTGGATCTCAGCGACGCGGTCCTGCCCGGCCGTGAGGTGACGCTGGAGCTGAACTCCCTCTGCGGCAAGCTCATCGTCACCGTGCCGGCCGACGCCAGGGTCGTCGACGAGGGCAGCGCGATCTTCTCCAAGCGCTCGGTGACCGGCGGGAGCGCCGACGGCGACGGCCCGCTGATCCGCGTCACCGGCAACGCGCGCTTCGGCAAGATCGTGGTCTACCGCGGGACCCGTCGCTGACGCCCTACGATGCGGCCATGCAGCCCGCCGGACGTGCGCTGCCCGTGGCCCTCGACGCCATGGGCGGCGACAACGCGCCCGGGGAGATCGTCGCGGGAGCCGTACAGGCCGTCCGGGAGCGGGACGTGCCCGTCGTGCTCGTCGGCCATCCCCGCCTGCTCTACCAGGAGCTGGCCCGGCACGACGCGGTCACCGAGATCCCCATCGTGCGGGCCGAGGAGGCGCTGGCGATGGACGAGGGGGCTCTGGCGAGCCTGCGACGCCCCCGTTCCAGCATCGCCATCGCCTGCCATCTCGTACGGCGCGGCGACGCCTGCGCGGTCGTGTCCGCGGGCTCGACGGCGGGCGTCGTCGCCACCGGCCGGCTGCGGCTGCGGGCCCAGCAGGGAGTCGTACGCCCCGCGATCGCGGTCGGCCTGCCGACCCTGCCCCAGCCGACCGTGCTGCTCGACGCGGGTGCCACGGCCGACGCCAAGCCGGAGATGCTGGTGCAGTTCGCCCACCTCGGTGTGGCGTACGCCGAGACGGCGCTCGGCATGCGGCGCCCCCGCGTCGGCCTGCTCACGATCGGCGCCGAACCCGAGAAGGGCAACAAACTCGCCAAGCGGGCCCACGAACTGCTCGCCGCCGCGCCCGGGATCGACTTCACCGGCAACATCGAAGGGCACGACCTGCTCACCCGGAAGGTCGACGTGATCGTCACCGACGGGTTCACCGGCAACGTGGCGCTCAAGACCGTCGAGGGCACCGTGCGGTACGCGTTCGAACAGGTCAGGGAGACGATCGCGGAGAGCCGGGTGGCCAGGCTCGGCGGGATGCTGCAGCGCGCCCGGCTGCGGGAGCTGGCCGGCCGGCTCGACCCCGAGGCACATGGCGGGGCCGTGCTGCTCGGCCTCAGCGGCACCGTGGTGATCGCCCACGGCTCGTCGCGGGCACGTGGTGTGGCCGCCGCCTGCGAGCTCGCGGCCCGCCTGTCGGCCCAGGGCATCATCGCCAGGATCGGCGAGCGGGTCGCCTCCACCAACAAGTCGCACCGCCGCTGGTGACCCCCGATATGGAAAGGCGGGCAGAAGGCGTACGCCGATAAGCTTGGCTTCATGACCGACCCGCAGCTCGTGCTCACCGAGCGGGTCCAGCAGGCGCTGGGTTCCGCCTTCGGTCCGGAGCACGCCACCGAAGATCCGCTGATCAGGCCCTCCCAGTTCGCCGACTATCAGGCGAACGTCGCGCTCAGCCTGGCCAAGCGGCTCCGACGTGCCCCGCGGGAGGTCGCTCAGGCCATCGCCGACCACCTCGACACGACCGACGTCAGCGTGGAGGTCAGCGGGCCGGGGTTCCTCAACCTGACGCTGCGCGACGGCTGGATCGCCGGGCAGGCCGAGCAGCGGCTGCTCGACGAGCGCATCGGCGTGCCGCAGCCGGCCCCGCAGACCGTGGTCGTCGACTACTCCGCGCCGAACGCCGCCAAGGAGATGCACGTCGGCCACCTGCGCACGACGATCGTCGGCGACACCCTCGCCCGCACCCACGAGCACCTGGGCAACCGGGTGATCCGGCAGAACCACCTCGGCGACTGGGGCACGCAGTTCGGCATGCTCATCGAGCACCTCCTCGACATCGGCGAGGACAAGGCGCTCGGCATGCTGGCCGCCGGCGACGGCAACGCCTTCTACCAGGCGGCGCGGCACAAGTTCGACAACGACCCCGAGTTCCAGCAGCGGTCCCGCCGCAGGGTGCCGCTGCTGCAGGGCGGCGACCCGGAGACCCTGCGCCTGTGGCGCGAGTTCATCGAATACAGCAACCGCTACTTCCGCAAGGTCTACCAGACGCTGGGCGTCACGCTCACCGACGACGACATCGCGGGCGAGAGCATGTACAACCCCATGCTCCCCGACGTCTGCGACGAGCTGGAGCGCACCGGCGTCGCCGAGATCAGCGAGGGCGCGCTGTGCGTGTTCCCGCCCGGCTTCAAGGGCCGTGACGACCAGCCGCTGCCGCTCATCGTCCGCAAGAGCGACGGCGGGTACGGCTACGCCACGACCGACCTCGCCGCGATCCGCTACCGGGTGCGCGACCTGAAGGCCGACCGCATCCTGTACGTCGTGGGCGCCACCCAGTCGCTCCACTTCCAGATGGTCTTCGCCGCGGCGCGCATGGCCGGCTGGCTGCACGACGACGTCAGGGCGGAGCACGTCCAGATCGGCAGCGTGCTCGGCAGCGACGGCAAGATGTTCAAGACCCGCAGCGGCGAGTCGATCAAACTCACCGAGCTGCTCGACGAGGCCGTCGTACGGGCCGAGGCCGTCATCGCCGACCGCGGCTACGACCCGGAGGCCCGCAGGCAGATCGCGCGCCAGGTCGGCATGGGCGCGGTCAAGTACGCCGACCTGTCGGTCAGCCACGACAGCGAGTACGTCTTCGACTTCGACCGCATGCTCGCCCTCACCGGCAACACCGGGCCTTATCTCCAGTACGCCACCGCCCGCATCCGGTCGATCTTCCGCAACGGCGGGATCGATCCGGAGTCGGTCACCGGTCCGATCACGCTGGGCCACCCGGCCGAGCGGACGCTCGCGCTGCAGCTGCTCGGCTTCGGCTCGGTCGTCGCCGCCGTCGCCCAGCTGTCCGAGCCGCACCGGCTGTGCAACTACCTGTTCGACGTGGCCCAGGCGTTCACCTCGTTCTACGAGAGCTGCCCGGTCCTCAAGGCCGAGGACGAGTCCGTACGGCAGTCGCGGCTGGCTCTGTCGGCGCTCACCCTGCGGGTGCTGCTGCGCGGGCTCGACCTGCTCGGCATCGAAGTCCCCGAACGGATGTGAGCGGGGTGCCTGATTCCGCTTCGGCGGACACGGGAGAAGGCGACACCGGCACCTCCAGTGCGGGAGGCGCCGGTGTCGAGCCCGGAGATCACGTCCCCGGGGCACGAGATGGTGCCTTCGAGGCGGGAGATCGCTTCTGCGCGACCAAGGGCAGCCTCCCCGGGGCACGACATCGCCTGCGCGAGACCGGAGATGGCGCCTCCAAGGCAGGAGATCGCCCGCGTGAGGCCGGGAACGGCGCCCTTACGCGATCACAGGCCGTCCGATTCAGGGCGGTCCGTCCTTTCCGTTCCCGCCGGTCAGGCCCGTCCACGGCGCGCCTCGTCCGTGACTGTCGCACCAAGCCTCTAGTCTGGCGCGGTCAAGGGAGTGCCAGCCGACTCCTCGGGGAGCGTTTCGCGTGAGCATGGACCTGACCACGAGTCCGGACCCAGGAAACCTGGCCGAGGCCACGGAACTGCACCGCTACGCCGAGGCGCTGATCGTCAGCCTGGCGGCCGACGGCACGGCGCCCGACCTGCCGCCGGGGATCAACGACGTGCCGGGCTACTGGCTCGGGCCCGCCGTCGAGGCCCTCGTCCTCATCCTGTCCGGCAAGGACGCCCTGGAGCCGCTGGCCCTGGCCAACGAGCTGGACGAGCGGCGCACCTCTCTGTTCCTGTGCCTGGCCCTCGCCGTCTGCGGTCACGGCGACCGCATCCACGCCTCCTGGCTCGGCACCGCCTTCGGCGACCTGTCCGAAGACCGTCCGGTGGCACCCGGCCAGCGGGCGCTGTGGCTCGCCGCCGCTCGCGGGGCGTACGGGCCGGTCGGCAAGATCTTCGTGCTCCGCAAGCTCGACGCGGTGGACGTGCCGGCCACCGACGACCGGTGGCTGAAGGCCCTCGTGCCCGGCCTGCCGGAAACGTCCGTACCCGCCTCTCTGGAACCGTTCCCCGAGCTGGCGAAGGTCGCCGAGATCGAGCGGTCCTTGCAGGCGTCGGCCACCCTGCGCCGTCTGCGCGAACGCTGCACCGAGATCACCTCCATCCGGCAGGCCGGCGAGGTCACCAGGGTCGTACGCGGCACCGTATGGGCCGAGGACGAGCCGCTGGCCGTGCTCCGCGCCCTGGCGGGACAGGGCGGCCAGGAGGGGCCGCTGAGCTCGCTCACCGGGCATCTGCTCCAGGACCTCGCTCCCGACGCCGATCCCCACATCGCCGCGCTCGCCCTGCACGTGGCGGCGCCGGCGATCAAGGCGGCGGCGGAGTCCCTCGTCGAGGTGGTGCGCGAGCCGCCACCCGACACCCTGGACGTGCCGATCCTCGGCTATCCGATCAGGCTCAGACCCGAAGGACCCGACCAGGAGTCGATGGCGGCCGCCGAGCAGCGGCTCGTCACCGAGTGCGTGCCGAAGCGCACCCGGCCATGGCCCGGATATGTCCTCCTGGTCCTCGCCGTCGTCGTCATCGTCAGCGGGTTCGTGGTCGCCCTGCCGCTCGCCCTCGTCGGCCTGCTGATCGCCGCCGTAGGCGGGCATCTGCTGTGGCGGCACCGCGTCCGGGAACACTCCGATGTACGGTTCGTCCAGACCCGGGCGGGCAAGCTCGCCGACCTCGCCGACAAGGCCGTCTGGGCTCTGCACGAGTACGCCAGAGAATCCGAGGAGCGCGTCTCCGTGGCCGAGCGGGACCTGACCGAGGTGTCCACGCTCCTGCGCCGCGGCCCCCGGGCCGCATAGGGACGCCGCGCCGACCCCTACGGCCAAGCCGGCTACGGAGCGCGAGTGCGCCGAGCGGATGGGCCGTAAGCATGGTGCGGAGCCTGCCCGCTGTCGGCCGCGTGGGCGCTGTCGGCCAGGTGCTTGTGCGGAGCCTGCCGATGTGGACTCACTGCGTTGACGGTCTGGGCGTGGGGGGTGTAGCCCGCGCGTGTGAGCCCTACGTGTGGTGTTGGCCGCGGACGCCTCACCCGGCGCTGTGAGCGCGCGAGACGGTCCGCACGTTGCCACAAGGCACAAGAACGCGGGGGAACGGCTGGCGCCGGGCCTGCTCATGCGCATGAAACCGGGCCAGGCGCCACTGCGCCCGCCGACCGAGTGGGCGGCGGGCACACGACCAGAAGTCGAGCCGACCGGCTCAGGCCGTGGAAACCTCCACCGTCGCCGGAGTGATCAGAAAGACCTTGTCCGCGATCCGCTCGATACGTCCCTCGCAGCCGTAGGCCAAGCCCGCGGCGAAGTCCACCATTCGTGTGGCCTCCGCCGTCGACATGCCCGCCACGTCCATGACCACCGTGTGGCCCTCGCGGAAGTGCCGGCCGATCGTCAGGGCGTCGTCATACTTCCTCGGGCGGACCATAACGATACGGGCCGGATCGGCGTTGGGCTGCCAACGCTTGGCGGCACGCTCGGCCGCCGGCATCCAGTCGTCCTCGTACTCGTCCTCGGCGTAGGTCTCGTCGTCGTACTGCTCTGCCCCACCCAGGCCAAGGTAGCTCGCCACCTTGCGCACAGCCCCCATCGGTTCGTCCTTTTCCGGCTTGTCCTTTTCCGGGCTCGTCCCGACACACGGGACCGTATCCGACGATTCAGCGAACCCCCGCCGACACGCCCGGCCGTTTAAGTGTTGTTGGCTGGAGAATGTGGAGGCCGGGTAAGCGTGTCTTCATCGTCAATTTGTCAGCCCTTCCAGGGTAACTCGCGAACCCGTCTACCCCATGGAACCCTTCGCAAACATTTTTCACAGTCACCTCTAACGACGGCACACCTTCAGTAGATCACAACGGATGCTGCCGATGTCGGGTTCCCGAAATACGATCTTGCTGGTCGGAGCAGGTACGCCATCGACGGGAGCCGCGATTCGCGGCGGCAGCGATGAAGATCGAATTACGCACCGAGACCCTCCGAATTCGCATATCGAAAACATTTTCGACGGTAGCGCGCCGAGTTGATCATCGTTCTCCAGGCGGCGGGCCGCGAACCACACCGGCCGCGATTTCGGGAACGGCCAGCGAGAACTCTTTCTTCTCAGCAGCTTCCGCGGAAACGATATCGAGCACAATTTCGACCGGCCATCGGTTTTTGCAGCCGTACGGACCCGCGTCCTACTCACCCTCCGCATCGGGAGGGCAGATGCACTGGAGAAGCGGCCGAGGCCGGTGGAAACCCAGGAGCCAGGCCGTCCCTCCGAGCTCACGGCCGCCGAGAGACACCGGCCGCACCGCGGACTGGTGAACGAGGCCGGCTCTCCAGCGGTGGACAACCCAGGACGCCGTACGGCCCAGTGCGGCCACAGCGGGCGCTGAAATGCTCGGGGTTCTTGGGAAGCTCGGAGCTTGTGGAGCTGCGCTCGCTGCGGCGGCCGGAGCACATGAGTGCCTTCGCGCCCCTGTGCCTGGAGCCGCCGCGCTCGCCGAAGCCGGTGCGGTCGCTGAAGCCGGTGCGGTCGCTGAAGCCCGTGCGCTCGCTGAAGTCGCCCCGATCGCAGGCGGTCCGCATCGACCGCAGTCGCGGTCTCAGCCCGGCAGCGGCGTACCCACAGCCGTGGTCTCTCCAGAAGCACCTGCCGATTCTCTCGCGCGAGCACTGGGCCGGTCGATGGCCCCCACCCCTGAATTTCGGGCTCTCCGGCGGCGCGGACCCGGATCTTGATCGAGACTGGGACGTGGCGTGTGAAGCGCGGAAGGCTTTCGCGATGAGGCGGGCCTTGTGGTCGAGTGGACCGAGGCATTGGGTCGGCGCCAGCTACGTCGAGGCCAGTTGGGCCGGGGGCAAGCGTGTCGAGATCGGCGTTCGAGCCGCTTGGATCGAGGCCTTGGACGGTCGGGTTGGCGTGCTGAATGGGTGGGTTGGGGCCTAGATAGGTGCG
>NZ_JAATEK010000035.1:0-89191 GCF_012034195.1 Microbispora sp. CL1-1 | reverse complement strand
GAAACGAGGCGCTGCACTTCGCGCTGCGCAACCGCAAGCTGGTCGTCGGCACGATCATCATCCTCGTGTTCCTCGTGGCCGGCCTGGCGGGGCCGCTGCTGTTCGATCACGGGCCGAACGAGTACGTCGGGCCGCCGATGACGCCGCCGTCCGGGGAGTTCTGGTTCGGCACCACGACGTTCGGCCAGGACGTCTTCGCCCAGTTCGTGTACGGCCTGCGCTCGACGTTCCTCGTGGGCGTGCTCGGCGGTGTGCTGGCGGCGATCGTCGGCATGGTCGTGGGGTTCGTCGCGGGCTACCGCGGCGGGTGGGTCGACGAGCTGCTCAACATGCTCACCAACATCGTGCTCGTGCTGCCCGCACTGGTGGTGCTGCTGATCATCAACGCCTACCTGGGCGTGCGCAGCATCGGCGTGCAGGCGTTGTTCATCGGGCTGACCTCGTGGCCGTGGGCGGCGCGGGCGATCAGGGCGCAGACGTTCTCGCTGCGCTCGCGCGACTTCGTCGACCTCGCCCGGCTGAGCGGTGTGCGCACCCCGAAGATCATCCTCCGGGAGATCGCACCGAACATGAGCTCGTACCTGTTCCTGACGTTCATCCTGCTGTTCGGCAGCGCGATCCTGATCGCCGCGTCGCTCGACTTCATCGGCCTCGGGCCCACCGAGGGGGTCTCGCTCGGCCTGATGCTCAACAACGCCGCACGGTGGAGCGCGCTCCAGCTCGGCCTGTGGTGGTGGTTCATCCCTCCGGGGGCCGGCATCACGGCGATCGTCGGTGCGCTCTACGTCATGAACGTCGGGCTGGACGAGGTGTTCAACCCGAAGCTGAGGGAGATGTGACGTGGCGCTGAAAGTCACCGACCTCCGGGTCTACTACCGGACGCTGCGCGGCGAGGTGAAGGCGCTCGACGGTGTCACCTTCTCCGTCGCCGACGGCGAGATCATGGGCCTGGCCGGGGAGTCCGGCTCGGGCAAGTCCACGCTCGCCAAGAGCCTGATCCGGCTGGACGGCCGCATGCGGCACGTCGGCGGCACGGTGGAGCTGGACGGCAGGGTGATGCCGCTGCCGGACGACGACGCGATGGACGAGTTCCGCTTCCGGGAGGTGTCGCTCATCCCGCAGTATTCGATGAGCGCGCTCAACCCGATCAGGAAGATCGGCAGGATGGTCGGCGAGCTGCTGGAGGCGCGCGGCGAGCGGCTGGAGAAGGCCGAGCTGAAGCGGCGGCTCGAACTGGTGGGGCTGTCGAAGGACGTGCTCGACCGCTATCCGATCGAGCTGTCCGGCGGCATGAAGCAGCGGGTCGTCATGGTCATCTCGACGCTGCTGAACCCCTCGCTGCTGATCGCCGACGAGGTCACCTCCGCGCTCGACGTGTCGAGCCAGAAGGCCGTGGCCACGACGCTGCTCGGGTTCCGCGACCGCGGCCTGGTCACGAGCATGATGGTGGTCACCCACGACATCTCGCTCGTCTACCAGATCGCCGACACGATCATGGTGATGTACGCCGGGCGGCTGGCCGAGAAGGCCCCGGCCGACGTGCTCGTCACCGCGCCGAAGCATCCGTACACCCAGCAGCTCATCTCCGCGCTGCCCGAGGTGGGGGTGCGCCACGAGGACCGCCGGCTGGCGGGGATCCCCGGCAACCCGCCGTCCCTGCTCAAGCCGCCCGGGGGATGCCGGTTCCGGGACCGCTGCCCGCTCGCGTTCGGCCAGTGCGCCGAGCAGCCGCCGTTCGCCGAGGTGGCCCCCGGCCACTTCGTCGCCTGCTGGAAGGCCGAATAGATGCTCAAGCTGGACGGTGTGTGCAAGACCTATCGCGTCGGCGCGTTCGGCGGGCGCGAGCTGAAGGCCGTCTCCGACGTCGGCTTCGAGGTCGGCGAGGGAGAGGTGGTCTCGCTCATCGGGGAGAGCGGCAGCGGCAAGAGCACGCTCGGGCGGATGATCCTGCGCCTGGCCTCCGTCAGCGCCGGCACGATCACCCTGGACGGCACGGACATCACCTCGATCAAGGACCGCAAGGAGTACTACCGGCAGGTGCAGGGCGTCTTCCAGGACCCCTTCAGCTGCTACAACCCCGTCTTCCGGGCCGACCGCGTGTTCTCGATGATCAAGGAGCAGTACTTCCCCCGGGTCGGCGCGGACGAGTGGCGCGAGCGCGTGGAGGGCGCGCTGGAGAGCGTGCGGCTCGACCCCGGCAACGTGCTCGGCAAGTATCCCCACCAGCTCAGCGGCGGCCAGCTCCAGCGCATGCTGATCGCCAGGGCCGTGCTGCTCGACATCCGCCTGCTGGTCGCCGACGAGATCATCAGCATGCTCGACGCGTCGACCCGCATCGACGTGCTCAACCTGCTGGCCGACCTGCGGGCGCGCGGCCTCGGCATCCTGTTCGTCACGCACGACCTGTCGCTCGGCAATTACGTCAGCGACAGGACCGTGGTGCTGCGGCACGGAAAGATCGTGGAGATGGGCCGGACGGACCTGGTCTTCGGCAGCCCGGCGCACCCTTACACGCGCTCGCTGCTGGCCGCGGTCCCCCGGCTGCACGCCAAGTGGACGGACGTCGTGCCCGAGGACCTGCCGTGTGCCTACCACGAGGCGCCGCAGGAGCGCCGGACCCGTCCCGGGCTGGCCGAGCTGGAAGGCGACCACTTCGTGGCCTGCTCCGGCTGCACGGGGCCGGGGATCGAGGAGAAGAAGATTAAGGAGAAAGCGTGAGCTCGTACCGTCCCCTGCACGACAGGTGGACCGTCACCGCCGTGTCGTCGACCGGGAAGCTCCGGCCGGTGGTCGCGGGCCTGCCCGCGTCCGTTCCCGGTTGCGTCCACACCGATCTCCTCGCGGCCGAGCTGATCGAGGATCCGTACCTGGACGACAACGAGAACCGGCTGACCTGGATCGGGCGCACGGCCTGGGCGTACGAGACCACCTTCACCTGGGGATCGGCGGAGGACGGCACCGACGACGACCGGGCCGACCTGGTGTGCGAGGGGCTCGACACGGCCGCCACGCTCGTGCTCAACGGCGTCGAGATCGGCACGACGGCCAACATGCACCGGTCGTACCGCTTCCCCGTACGGCACCTGCTGAAGGCGGGCGAGAACACGCTGAAGATCCTGTTCGACCCGCCGTACGGATACGCGGCGGCGCAGAAGGCGGCCCTCGGCGACCGCCCCGGCGCGTACGACGAGCCGTACCAGTTCATCAGGAAGATGGCCTGCAACTTCGGCTGGGACTGGGGGCCGACGGTGGTCACCGCCGGGATCTGGCGGCCCATCGGCATCGAGACCTGGAGCACCGCCCGGATCGCCGAGGTGCGCCCCTTCGCCGCCGCGGACGGCACCGTCGAGGTGCACGTGGCGGTCGAGCGCGCCGCCGAGCGGCCGCTCACGCTCAGCGCGTCGGTAGGAGGCGTGACCGAGACCGTCACGATCGGCGCCGGGCGGCGCCGCGCGGTCGTCACGCTGACCGTGCCGGACCCCGACCTGTGGTGGCCGCGCGGATACGGCGAGCAGCCGCTGTACGACCTGACCATCCGCCTGGAGGACCAGGAGTGGACGGGCCGGATCGGATTCCGGTCGGTCGAGCTGGACCGCACCGACGACGCGTTCACCTTCGTGATCAACGGCAGGCCGGTCTTCGTCAAGGGCTTCAACTGGATCCCCGACGACTGCTTCCCCAGCCGGATCACCCGGGAGCGCCTGGCCGAGCGGTTCGCCCAGGCGGCCGCCGCGGGCGCCAACTGCCTGCGGGTGTGGGGCGGCGGCATGTACGAGAGCGAGGACTTCTACGACCTCGCCGACGAGATGGGCCTGCTCGTCTGGCAGGACTTCCCGTTCGCCTGCGCCGCCTACCCCGAGGAGGGCCGCTTCGCGGCGGAGGTCGAGGCCGAGGCCCGCGAGCACGTGGCCCGCCTGACCCGTCACCCCAGCCTCGTGCTGTGGTGCGGCAACAACGAGAACATCGAGGGCCACGCCGACTGGGGCTGGCAGGAGAAGCTGGAGGGCCGCAGCTGGGGCGGCGGCTTCTACTACGACCTGCTGCCCCGGGTCGTCGCCGAGCTCGACCCGAGCCGGCCCTACTGGCCGGGCAGCCCCTACTCCGGTGCCCCCGACCTGCCGCCGAACGACCCGTCCAAGGGCACGGTGCACATCTGGACGGTCTGGAACAACCAGGACTACACGCACTATGCGGCCTACACGCCGAGGTTCGTGGCCGAGTTCGGCTTCCAGGGCCCGCCGACGTACGCGACGCTGCGCGCGGCGGTGTCCGACGACCCGCTGACGCCGGACTCCCCGGGCGTGACCCACCACCAGAAGGCCATCGACGGCAACCTCAAGCTGCTGCGCGGCCTCGGCGAGCACCTGCCCCGGCCGGACGGGTTCGACGACTGGCACTACTACACCCAGCTCAACCAGGCCAGGGCGATGACGTTCGGCATCGAGCGGTTCCGGGCGCTCGCGCCCCACTGCATGGGCACGATCGTGTGGCAGCTCAACGACTGCTGGCCGGTCACCTCCTGGGCCGCGGTCGACGGCGGTGGACGACGCAAGCCGCTGTGGTACGCGCTGCGCCGTGTGTACGCCGACCGGTTGCTGACCTTCCAGGGCGACGCGCTGGCGGTCGTCAACGACACCGACGAGCCGTGGTCGGGCGAGCTCGCCGTCGACCGGCTCACGCTGGCGGGGGAGATCCTGGCCAAGGAGCGGTTCGACGTGTCGGGCCCGGCGCGCGGCACGGCGTCCGTGGAGCTGCCCGAGGGGATCGCGCGGCACGGCGACCCGGCGGGCGAGGTGCTGGTGGCCACCCTCGGCGACGTACGCGCCCTGCGGTTCCCGGGTGAGGACCCGGCCATGGACTACCCGGCGGCGGAGATGGACACGGAAGTCGAGGAGATCGAGGGCGGGCTGCGGGTGCGGGTGACCGCGCGGACGATCGTGCGCGAGCTGGCGCTCTTCCCCGACCGGCTCGACCCCCGCGCGACCGTGGACGACCAGCTCGTCACGCTGCTGCCCGGGGAGACCGCGGTCTTCCACGTCACCGGCGGAGAGGTGGACCCCGGCGCGCTCGTCCGTCACCCGGTGCTCCGCTGCGTCAACGAACCCCGTTAGTCTCGGAACCCCTCCTTGACGCCCGAAGGACGCATGTGGACCTGCTCACCAATGTCATCAAGGACTACCCCTGGGGCTCCCGTACGGCCATCGCCGAGCTGACCGGGCGGCCCGCCTCCGGGCCGGAGGCCGAGATGTGGCTGGGCGCGCACCCGGCCGCGCCCTCCCGGCTGACCAGGGACGGGTCCGAGACCACCCTCGCCGACGCGGTCGCGGCCGACCCGGCGGGGACCCTCGGTGCGGCGGTCGCCGGCCGGTTCGGTGCGCGGCTGCCCTACCTGATGAAGCTGATCGCGGTGGACGCGCCGCTGTCGCTGCAGGTCCACCCGGACGAAGGGCAGGCCGCCGACGGCCACGCCCGGGGGGACGCGAACTACACCGACCCCTGGCACAAGCCGGAGCTGGTCTGTGCGCTCACGCCGTTCACCGGGCTGGCCGGGTTCCGGCCGCCCGAGCAGTCGGCGATGCTGGTCGAGCGGCTGCACGTGGACGCGCTGCGGCCGGTGGTCGCGGCGCTGCGCGACGGCGACGTGCTCGGCGCGCTGCGGGTGCTGCTGGAGTGGCCCGGCTCCAGGCGGGAGCTGGTCGAGTCGGTGGTGTGGGCGGCCTCCGCCGTCCACACGCCCGACTACGCGCTGGTGGTGCGGCTGGCCCGGCGCTACCCGGAGGATCCGGCCGTGCTGGCGCCGCTGCTGATGCATCGTCACACGCTGGCCCCCGGCGAGGCGCTGTTCCTCGGGGCCGGGGTGCTGCACTGCTACCTCGACGGCTTCGGCGTGGAGATCATGGCCTGCTCCGACAATGTGCTGCGGGCGGGCCTGACCGGCAAGCGCATCGATGTGGAGGAACTGCTGCGGATCACCGACGCCGCGGCGCAGCCCCTGCGGGTGGAGCCGGTCGAGGGCGCGTACGTGGCGCCGGTGCCGGAGTTCCTGCTCCGCAGGATCGCGCCCGGCGCGACCGCGGCGCTCCCGGGGGGCCTGCCGAGGATCGTGGTGTGCACGGAAGGCGTCGTGAGCGTGGGCACGGCCGACGCGGAGGTCAAGCTGCGGCCGGGCGAGTCGGTGTTCACCGCCGCGTCGGAGGGCCCCGTCGAGATCGGCGGGGACGGCGTCGCCTTCTGCGCCGAACCTCACCTGTGACTCACTTAGCGTGATGTTTGTCCTACGCGGCGTGATGTGAACGCGCACCGCGGGTAGGAGCCCCTCATCGTCAAGCGCGGCCCGATGAGGGGGATCCATGGGGCGCTTCAGGGTTGCCGGTATCGCCGCGGCGTCGTTGGGGGTGGTCGCGCTCTCCGCCTGCGCCGGCGGCGGGGGCAAGCAGGTCACACAGGCGAGCCCGGCCGGCCACCAGCAGAAGGACGCGGCGGCCGGGGCGGCGCAGCGCAAGTCAGAGGCGGCCGCCGCCGCTCAGGTTAAGGCCAACGAGCTGGGACAGGTCCCGGTGATCATGTATCACCGGATCGTCAAGAACCCGCCACCGGGCGACGACCGCAGCCCGAAGGACTTCCGCGACGAGCTGGAGCGGCTCGCGGCGGAGGACTACGTGCCGGTCACGGCGGCCGAGTACGTCACCGGGAAGATCGACATCCCGGCGGGCAAGCACCCGGTGGTGCTGACCTTCGACGACTCCTCGCCCTCGCAGCTCACGCTCGACGGCATGGGCAATCCGACGCCGGACTGCGCGATCGGCATCCTGATGGACGTCGCGAAGAAGCACCCGGGCTTCCGGCCGGTGGCGACCATGTACGTGATCAAGGACCTGTTCGGCAAGGCCCGTCAGGAAGAGCAGATGCAGGTCCTGCAGTGGCTCAAGGACCACAACTTCGACATCGGCAACCACACCCGCGACCACCTCAACCTGCTCGGCAAGCCGAAGGCCGACGTGGAGAAGCAGGTCGCGTCCGGCCAGGCGCTGATCACCTCGCTGGTCAAGGCTCCGGTGGTCACGCTCGCCCTGCCTTACGGCAACCAGCCGCACGAGAAGAAGTGGGCGCTGCAGGGGGCGGCGGGCGGCACCCGCTACGACTACAAGGGCGTTTTCCTCGCGGGTTACACGCCGTCGCCGTCGCCGTTCACCAAGGACTTCGACCCCCTCGGCATCCCGAGGATCAGGTCGAAGGAGAAGGTCGGCGACTGCAAGAAGTTCTGCTCGATGGCGTGGCTCGACTGGCTCAAGGCGAACCCCACCGAGCGCTACACCTCGGACGGCAACCCCAACACGGTCGCCTTCCCGAAGTTCAAGGCGGCCTTCGTCAAGCCGACGTTCACGTCGCGCGCGCTGCCCTACTGACCGGACGGATGACCATGCGGGGGCGGCTACCCTGCCAGCATGGACGACGCCATCGCCGACGAGACCGCCCTGCGGGGGCTCACGCCACGGCTGATCGGCCCGGAGATCGTCGTGGTCTTCGCGGTATCGCTGGGCGCCAGCGGCCTGCTGTCGCTCATCCGCCTCATCGGCGCACTGACCGCGCCGAAGGACCTGGGCGACCAGCACGCGGTGCTCGTCGGCTCGCTGGCCCCGGGCCGCCCGTGGCTGGACCTGTCGCTGCACCTCGCGTCGATCGCGGTGAACGTGGCGCCGGTGGGGCTCGTCGCCTACCTGCTGGCCCGGTCGGGCGAGTCCGTGCGCACGATCGGGGCCGACTGGCGCGAGCCGGGCCGCGACACGCTGCGCGGCGCCGCGCTCGCGGCGGTGATCGGCGGCAGCGGGCTGCTGTTCTACCTGTTCGCCTTCCGGTCGGGGTTCAACCTGAACGTCGTGCCCGACAGCCTGCCGGACTACTGGTGGCGGATCCCGGTGCTGGTCGCCGAGGCCGCCCAGAACGGCGTGCTGGAGGAGGTGCTGGTCGCCGGTTATCTGCTGCACCGGTTGCGGCAGCGCGGCTGGTCGCCGTGGCGCGCGGTGGGGGTGTCGGCCGTCCTGCGCGGCTCCTATCACCTCTACCAGGGCTTCGGCGGCTTCCTCGGCAACATCGCGATGGGCGTGGTCTTCGGCCGGCTCTACCAGCGCTGGGGGCGGACCATGCCGCTGATCATCGCGCACACGCTGATCGACGTGGTCGCCTTCGTCGGTTACGGCGTGCTGCGCGGCCGTGTTTCCTGGCTGCCCTGATCTCCCGGCTAATCGGGCGGAATGCGTTCTCTCCGGCGCGCCTGATTGATTTGGGCCCGTTCCCGTTGCATCGTTGACGGGCCGCCGCACGTCTGGATCCCCCCGGGCAAAACCGGCCTGTCCTGGCCGCATTTTCATTCGGGGAATTCGCATGAGGCGTTTATCGATACGCATTCCATATTCGGCGCGCGATCATCCGGCGCGCCATCCGATGCGCCGCCGCGCCGCCGTCGTCCGCCGGCCTGGCGGTCCCACCCGGCCGCCGGGCCGTGAACGTCCGGCCGGCCTGCCGTACCGGTGCCCGGTGAGGGGTGGAGCCGCGGGCCCGCGTCACGCCGCGCCCGTCGTCACGACCGCCGCGCCCGCGCGCGCGGCCCCGCCCGTACGGCCCGCTCCCGGGCACACCGGGGCGCGGGAGGTGGTCCCGCCGAGGCGGGCCACGGGCGGCTTATTACCCCCGGTGCCGAGGGCACGGTCCGATCCGTTATGAGTGTCGAGCAACGCCGGGTGCCCGCAGGGGCGCCCGGCGTCTTCACGTTCGGGGGCTCAGGCGAGGCAGCGCAGCGCGCTCCGGATGCGGGCGTCCAGGGGATGTCCGGCGGGCAGCCGGCCGACCGTCGCGTCGACGAACTCGCCGGGGGGTAGATCGGCGGTCAGGTCGTCGTCGAGCTGCACCTCCACGCGGCCACAGGCGCGTTCGACCTTGATCGGCGCCCCCTGTTCCTCCAGCGCGAACATGCCCACCCGGACCCGCCAGTCAAGGCGTTCCGCGGCCTCCTGGGGCGAAACCGGAGCCCCGACGTCGTCGGCGTGCGTGGCGTACTCCGAGGCGTAGTGGAAGGTCTGGAGACCGGCGGGGTAGGGACCGGCCGACGTGTGCAGCGTGCCGTCGCGGCCGAGGGCGCGCATCCGCCGCCGCGTCTCCCCGTTCTTGGCCCGCCACTCGTCGAGCACCTGCTCCACCGGCAGGCCGCGCCGCTTGCGCACGCACCACTCGTTGAAGCCGTCGAATCCGCCGCCGACGCCCTCGTGGTCGAGCAGCTCGTAGAAGCCGTCGATGTCGTCGTCCAGGCACGCGTGGTTGTACAGCTCCTCACCGGCCAGGTGGGCGAGCACGTCGCGCACGGTCCAGCCGTCGCACCGGGAGGGGCGGTTCCAGCCGTCCTCGTCGAGGGACGAGAAGAAGCGGTCGAGCCGCGCCGCTTCGGTGTCGAAGATGTCGAAGGGGTCGAGCCCCGCCAGTTCGTCCCGTGCAGAGGTCATGCCTGAGCCGTACCCTGACCCGCCTCGCCCTCACTTCGCGCCGGTACGGCGCGCGCATCAGGCGGTGTCAGGACATTTCTCGCATAAGGCGGACATTTAAACCTGCGGGGGCCTCAACAATGCGCAGGGGAAGGGAAAGACCAGGTCTTGGCTCGTTTGTCCGGTGATCTGCGCGGAAACCCCGAGATCGGTAAGCACACTGGTCGTGCTCCGATTGTTCTAGGGGGAAAACGAAATGGCAAAAAGCACGAGCGTCGCCGGGGTCCTCACGATCGGCGCCGTTCTCGCCGGTGGCGCCGTGATCGCGAGTGCTCCTCTCGTCGCCGCTCCGGCGGAGGCCGCCTCGATGTCCGCGCAGCACAGCCTCGTCCGGTTGGGCCATCCGCACTCCCGGGGCAAGGGCAACCACCAGAAGAACAAGCACCGGCAGAATCAGCGGCTGCGGGAGCAGCAGCGCCAGCACCAGTTCCTGATGCGTGACCTCACGCTGGTCCTCGTCCCGTTCCAGAAGGACACGACGGGCGCGACCGCCCTGCCGTACAACTGGCAGAACGACAGCCTCTCCGACGTGCAGTACACCGGCCAGAGCCAGTTCGACGCGCTGGAGAACGCGCCCAGGGCGGTCGAGATCAACGTCGACGGCGGGGAGGGGGATTCCAAGACGGCGGTCTCCCCGGAAACGCACGGGGCCGACGTGGACATCGCCGTGGACGGGAAGGAGGAGACCAAGCACGACCCGGCGCCCCGGCCGATCATCAGGCCCACGTCCACACCCACACCGACGCCCATGACGACGACGACAACGACGACAACGACGACGCCTCCGACCGTCGTCCCGCAGGCCGCGCCCCCGGTCGTGCAGACCGTCGCCAAGCCGGCCGCCAAGCCGGCCGCCAAGCCGGCCGCGAAGCCCGCTGTGAAGCCCGCAGCGCAGCCCGCCGCCAAGCCGGTCGTGAAGCCCGCCGTGAAGCCCGCAGTGCAGCCGGCAGTGAAGCCCGCTGTCACGCCCACGACGTGCGCGCCCGCCTGCGCGCCCGGTCTCCTCAACCTGCCCCTGAGCCTGTCGCTCACGGCCACGGTGTCCCTCGCGCCGGACGCGAAGGCGGGCACGACCGCGAAGCCGGCCACCACGACCACCGCGCCGACTACGACCACGGGGGTCTGCGCGCCGCTGGCCGCGAGCTGAGCGTCAGGCGTCCCTGCGGGCCAGCAGGACGGCGGCCAGCGCGTACGGCACCGCGACCCAGGCGACCATCACCGCGAGCGCGGCGAGCGGCGACAGGAGCGCGCCGCCGAGTGATTGGGGGTTGCCGGTGCCGGCCAGCTGGCCCGCCAGGGCGCCGGGGAGGATCGAGCCGATGCGCTCGTTCCAGGGCGCCGGGACGTTGTTGACGATGATCGGAAGCACGTACCAGACCGCCACGAGCGCGGCGACGGCGGCGACGGCCGACCGGGTGATCACGGCCAGGCACAGGCCGAGCAGCGCGAACATCGCGATGGACAGGCTCAGCGCGAGGAAGAGCGGCATCCGCTGGCTCAGCGCCTCGGCCGACTGCCCCCGGATGTGCCGGTCGCCGATGATGAGCCGCCCGGCGGCCCACGTCGCGAGCACGGCCGCGAGCCCCGTGCAGAACGCGACGACCGCGACGACGCCCGCCTTGGCGGCGAGCACCCGCCCGCGCGACGGCAGCACGGTGAACGTGGTGCGGATCATTCCGGTGGCGTACTCGCCGGAGCAGGCGAGGACGCCCAGCACGGCCAGGCACAGCGAGGCGAGCCAGTTCGCGAGCTCGGGCAGCGACGACACCTCCAGGCGGTCGCGCTGACCGGGCGGCAGGCCCTCCCACAGGCGGACGGCGTACCACGCCAGCAGGGCCATGAGGGCGACGACGACGCCGATCACACCGAGGACGACGGAGGTGGACCGCAGGGTGCGGAGCTTGAGCCATTCTGCGGCGATGGCGTCGATCATCGGTCCGCACCTCCACCCGTGAGCCGCATGTAGGTCTCCTCCAGCGAGGCGCCGCGCGGGGTCACCTCGTGGAGGGGGATCGCGTGCCGGGCGGCGAGGTCGCCGATCTCCTTCGGATCGAGGCCGCGCACCGACAGGCCCCCGCCGTCCTCGGCGGCGACCGTCCCGCCCGCGCCCGTCAGCGCGGCGGCGAGGTCGTCGGCCCGGCTGCTGCGGACGAGGACGTCCCGTACGCCGGTCAGCTCCCGCATCGGGGTGTCCGCGATGAGCCGCCCGCGGCCGATGATGACGAGATGGTCGGCGGTGAGCTCCATCTCGCTCATCAGGTGACTCGACAGCAGCACCGTGCGGCCTTCGGCGGCGAGGCCGCGGAGCAGTTCGCGGATCCAGCGCACGCCGTCCGGGTCGAGGCCGTTGACCGGCTCGTCGAGCAGCAGCACCGCCGGGTCGCCGAGGAGCGCGGCGGCGATCCCGAGGCGCTGGCGCATGCCGAGCGAGAAGCCGGCGACGCGCTTGCGGGCCACCCCGGCCAGGCCCACCTGCTCGATCACGGACACGACCCGGTCGCGGCCGATGCGGTTGGCGCGGGCCATCCAGCTCAGGTGGGCGAGGGGCGTACGGCCGCCCTGGACGGCGCCGGCGTCCAGGAGCGCGCCCACCTCCCGCATCGGGTGGCGCATGCGGTCGTAGCGGCGGCCGTTCACCAGCGCCTCGCCGCTCGACGGGCGGTCCAGGCCGAGGACGATCCGCATGGTCGTGGACTTGCCCGCGCCGTTGGGCCCGAGGAACCCGGTCACGCGGCCTGGTTTCACGTGGAACGTCAGCCCGTCCACGGCGACCGTGCGTCCGAAACGCTTGGTCAGCTCTCTGACTTCGATCATGTCCCGACGGTCTCGCGGGCGGGCCGCTCTCCGCGTCGGAGCGCGGTGCGATCCGCGGGACGCGCCTCAGACCGTGGGATGACAGACCGGGGCAGGAGGCGCGCATGCGCGTGTGTGGCTAGCGTGGGCGCGTGGACGATCCGGACGTGCGGCCGCTGTTCCCCCGGCCGCTGCGCCCCCGCGAGCTGATCGCGCTCGACGTGCTGGCCGCGCTGGGGTACGCGTTCGTGCTGGTCGTCCAGTCGCCGGACGTACGGCACCCGGCGGCCCTGGCCCTGGTCGCCGCGATGACGCTGCCGCTCGCGGTCAGGCGGCGGTGGCCGCTGCCGGTCTTCTGCCTCGTCATGGTCGCGTCGGTGGCGGCCATGACGCTCGGTGTCGTGCGCGAACCTCTGGCCGCCGCGGCGTACGCGCTCTATCCGGTCGCGCTCGGCACCCGGCGGCGCCGGTGGGAGCCGACGGCGGCGATCGGCGCGCTGACCGTCGGGGCGCTGCTGCTGGCGGCGGTCGGCGGCGTGTCGGCCGAGCCGGAGATCAGGCGGATCGTGGAGACCATCGTGCTCGGCTCGCTCGCGCTGGGCGGCGCGTGGACGATCGGCCGGGCGGTGCGGGAACGCCGGGCGTACGCCGCGCGCCGGGCCGACGAGGCGGCCGAGCGCGCGGTCACCGAGGAACGGCTGCGCATCGCCAGAGAGATGCACGACGTGGTCTCCCACACGCTCAGCCTGATCGGGGTCAAGGCCGGGGTCGCCGTGCACGTCGCGGACCGGCGGCCGGAGGAGGCGCTGGAGGCGCTGCGCGTCATCGAGGCCACGAGCAGGCAGGCGCTGACCGAGATGCGGCACATGCTCGGCGTGCTGCGCACGACACCCAGCGCCACACCCAGCGCCACACCCAGCACCACACCCAGCGCCACAGCCGGCACGACCCTCGGCACGACCCCGAGCACCGCACCCGATGCGCTGACCCCGGCGCCGGGCCTCGCGGCGCTGCCGGACATCGCCGAGCGTGCCGCGGCCGCGGGCGTACGCGTCGACCTGGATGTGCGGGTGACGGACCTGCTGTCCCCGGCCCTGGAGCTGGCGGTGCACCGGATCGTCCAGGAGGCCGTCACCAACGTGGTCAGGCACGCGGCCCCGGCGGCCTGCCGGGTGCTGGTGCACGACGAGGGAGACCAGGTGCGGATCGAGGTGACCGACGACGGCCCGGGCCGCCGGGTCCTGCCCCCAGGCGCCCCCGGGCACGAGGGGGTCGGACACGGTCTGATCGGCATGCGCGAGCGCGTCGCGGCGTACGGCGGGGACTTCACGGCCGGTCCGATGCCGGGCGGCGGGTTCCGCGTGCGCGCCCGGCTGCCGCGGGAGGGGGAGGGGACGTGACCGAGCCGATCCGGGTGCTGCTCGCCGACGACCAGGAGCTGCTGCGCGGCAGCCTGCGCCTGCTGGTCGACAGCACGCCGGGGCTGGTCGCGGTCGGCGAGGCGGGCACCGGGGCGCGGGCCGTCGAGCTGGCCCGCGCCGAGCGTCCCGACGTCGTGCTGATGGACGTGCGGATGCCCGGCATGGACGGGATCGAGGCGACCCGGCGCATCTGCGCCGAGCCCTCCGGGGCCAGGGTGCTGATCCTCACCACGTTCGACCTCGACGAGTACGTCTACGCGGGGCTGCGGGCCGGGGCGAGCGGGTTCCTGCTGAAGAACACGCCGCCCGCCGACCTGCTGGCGGCGATCCGCGTCATCGCCGCGGGCGAGGGGCTGCTCGCGCCGAGCGTGACGCGGCGGCTGATCGCCGAATTCGCCCGGACTACCGCCGATCGGCCTCGGCCTGGCCCCTCGCTCGACGGCCTCACCGCCCGGGAACGCGAGGTGCTCACGCTCGTCGCGCGCGGGCTGTCGAACCTGGAGATCGCCGCCAGCCTGCATGTGAGCACGGCCACGGTGAAGACCCACATCGGTCACCTGCTCGCGAAGCTCGGCGCGCGCGACCGGGCCCAGCTCGTCATCGCGGCCTACGAAGGGGGGCTCGTCTCCACGTCGCGGACGCGCCCGTGACAGGGTGGAGCACGTGGAGAGCTTCGATGTGATCGTGATAGGCGCCGGTCCGGCGGGCGAGGTCGCGGCGGGACGAATCGCGGCGGCCGGCCTGAGCACCGCCATCGTGGAGAGCGAGCTGGCGGGAGGGGAGTGCTCCTACTGGGCCTGCATGCCGAGCAAGGCGCTCCTGCGGCCGGTGGACCTCGCGGGCGAGGTGAGCCGGGTCACCGGGCTGCGGCTGGCAGGTCAGGACGAGGGCGGCCCGATCGACGCCGCCGCCGTGCTGGCCCGGCGTGACGCCGTGGTCTCGCACTACGACGACACGGGCCAGGCGGGGTGGCTCGAATCGGCGGGCGTGACGCTCGTACGCGGCACGGGACGGCTCGCCGGTCCCCGGCGCGTGGAGGTCACGACGGCCGACGGCGGCACCCGCACGCTCGCCGCGAACCACGCCGTCATGCTGGCCACCGGGAGCCGTTCGGTGATCCCGCCCGTGGCGGGTCTGGCCGCCGCCCGGCCGTGGACGAACCGCGAGGCGACCGGCGTACGCGCCATCCCGGAGCGGCTCGTGGTGATCGGCGGCGGCGTGGTCGCCTGCGAGATGGCCCAGGCCATGCGCGGGCTCGGCACCCGCGAGGTCACGATGCTCGTCCGGGGCGGCCACCTGTTGACGAGGATGGAGCCCTTCGCCGGGGAGCTGGTCGCCCGGTCGCTTGCGGACCAGGGGGTCGACATCCGCAGGCACGAGAGCGCGGAGAAGGTCGAGCGGCCGGAGCCGGGCGGCGAGGTCACGGTGCGGCTCGCGAGCGGGGGGACGATCACGGCCGACGAGATCCTGGTCGCCGCCGGTCGCCGGTCCGCCACCG
This sequence comes from Microbispora sp. CL1-1, assembly GCF_012034195.1. Lineage (NCBI taxonomy): Bacteria > Bacillati > Actinomycetota > Actinomycetes > Streptosporangiales > Streptosporangiaceae > Microbispora > Microbispora sp. CL1-1. Next base: position 73,946 of record NZ_JAATEK010000035.1, on the reverse strand, counting down.
ACGATCTCGGCCTGGCCTCGGTCGGGCTGCCGCAGTCCCGTCCGGTCGAGGTGGACGACAGCATGCGGGCCACCGGCGTGGCGGACGGCTGGCTCTACGCGGTCGGGGACGTCAACGGCCGCGCGCTCCTCACGCACATGGGCAAATACCAGGCGCGGGCGGCCGCCGACGTGATCGTCGCCCGGGCCCGGGGCGAGGCGGACGACCGGCCCGGCATGCGCGACCGCGCGGACCGCGCCGGGGCGCCGCAGGTGGTCTTCACCGATCCGCAGGTGTGCGCGGTGGGCCGCACGGAGGCGCAGGCCCGCGACGAGGGCTTCGACGTGCGGGTCGTGGAATACGACATGGAGCAGGTGGCCGGTGGCTACCTGCTCGGCGACGGCTACCGGGGCAGGGCCAAGGCGGTGGTCGACGAGCGCCGCCGGGTGCTGCTCGGCGTGACCTTCGTGGCTCCGGGCGCGGCCGAGCTGCTGCACGCCGCGACGATCGCGGTCACGGCCGAGGTGCCCCTCGACGACCTGTGGCACGCCGTCCCGGCGTATCCGACGGTCAGCGAGGTGTGGCTGCGCCTCCTGGAGGCGTACGGGCTCTAGAAGCGGGCTTCAGAGACTGATGATCGCGGGGTGACGCGGGTCCTCGACGCGGACGGCCACGTCGGCGGCCCGCAGCGGCCCGGACTCGTGCTCGTAGCGCTCGTAGGCGGGCAGCGTCCACCGCTCCTCCGGCGGTGTGCGGCGGGCCAGCGCGGCGGCCGACATGGACAGGTGGACGGTCATGTCGAACGGCAGGCCGCGCCCGAGCAGCAGCGCGCCGTCGACCAGCACGACCCCGCCCGGCTTCAGCGTCACGTAGTCCGCCCGGGTGGCCCGGTCGCGCTCGCTGTCCCACAGCGAGGGCAGCACCCGGCCCGTACGGCCCGGCTCCAGCGGCCCGAGCACCTCGCGGACGAGGCCGCCCACGTCGAGCCACTCGTCGTGGAACACGTCGGGGTCGGTCCGGCCGAACTCCAGCCGCAGCGAGGCCGGGCGCAGGAACCCGGCCGCGGGCACCCGCAGGACCTCCCGGCCGCGCAGGCGCAACGGCTCCACCAGGTCGTCGGCCAGCCGTCCCGGCCCGGCGGCGGGAGCGCCGTCCACGGCGACGCGCACCCAGGCGTCGCGCGGCCGGTCGGCGATCAGGTCGGCGAGTTCCTCCACGAGCAGGGACGGGGAGACGGGACGGGCACGCACGTGCCCATCATCTACCCGTTCAGCCGGCGGCCGGAGATCTGCTCGGGGGCGACCACGATGAAGTGGTCGCGGGTCCCGGGCACCCACGGCGTGAGCGGCAGCGCCGACAGGCGGGCGATCTCCTCCGGGTCGCAGACCGCGCGGGCGTGCCCGACCGCGGTCACCGACCAGCCCGTACGGAACGTCGCGTCGAAGTCGTCGGCCTCGAAGGCCACGACGGTGTTGCGCGCCGCGGCGGCGAGCTTGGACCCGGGGGCGGTGCGGATGACGATGTTCCCGTCGAGCAGGCAGAAGTTGACCGGCTGGACGGCGGGGAGGGCACGATCGGTGAAGACGATCCTCCCGATGGGGACGGAGGCCAGCAGGTCCAGGCATTCCCCTCCGCCGAGGATCTCCAGGCCGGCCGAGTCGAGCTTCATGTCTGCAAGCCTGGCGCGGTCGGCCGCCGCCGGGTTAGGGACGAAGGTCCCGTCGTCCACGTCGATCGGCCCGGCGTCCGTTGGCCCGGTGTCCGTTGGCCCGGCGTCCAGTGGCTGGGCTCAGCCGTCCCGGCCGGCCTTGAGGCGGGCGGCGAGCGCGGCGGCCTGGGTGCGGCGCTGCATGTCGAGCTTGCTCAGCAGGTTGGACACGTAGTTCTTGACCGTCTTCTCGGCCAGGAACATCCGCTCGCCGATCTGGCGGTTGGTCAGGCCCTCGCCGATCAGCTCCAGGATCTGCCGCTCCTGGTCCGACAGCGCGGCCAGCGGGTCCTTCTTCGCGGCCTGGTCGCGCAGCCGGTGCAGCATCGCGGCCGTGGTCTGCGGGTCGAGCAGCGACTGCCCGGCGGCCACCGTGCGCACCGCGCCCACCAGGTCGGAGCCGTGGATCTGCTTGAGCACATAACCGGCCGCCCCGGCCATGACCGCGTTGAACAACGCCTCGTCGTCGGCGAAGGAGGTCAGCATCAGGCAGGCCAGGCCGGGCACCTTCGAGCGCACCTCACGGCAGACGTCCACCCCGCTGCCGTCGGGCAGGCGCACGTCGAGCACCGCCACATCCGGCTTCAGCGCGGGGATGCGGGCCACGGCCGACTCGGCCGTGCCCGCCTCGCCGACGACCTCGATGTCGTCCTCGGCGTCCAGCAACGCCGCCACCCCACGCCGTACGACCTCGTGGTCGTCCACCAGGAACACCCGAATCATGACCTGGACGCTAGCCTTCCCGGGGCCGCCGGAGAAGTGCCGAAGGTCCCGCGTGTCGGCCCCCTGGAGCTTTCAGTGCCGGGACAGGCGGCGCAGGGCGCTCCTGATCCTGCCGCCGAACGGCGCACGCCGCCGGGGCTGGGCGTCGCGGGCCACCCGCAGCTCCGCGAGGGCCGTCGCCGCGTCGGGCCGTTTGGCCGGTGTGGGGTCGCGCATTCGCCGTACGAGGTCCATGACCTCGGGGGCGACGCCTCCGGCGTCCGGCTCGGCGTCCATGCCGGGCATGGGCAGCTCGCCGGTGAGGAGCTGGAAGGCGATCACCCCGGCCGAGTAGACGTCGGCGGCGGGGGTCATCCGCTCGGGGCGGGCCCGGCACTCGGGGGCGACGTAGTGGACGTCGAGGATGTTGGGCAGCTCGTTGGCCACGGTGTGCTTGCGCGGGCCGGGCTTGGCGTAGTCGAAGCCGGTCAGCATCGCGTTGCCGCCGTCGGTGACGAGCACGCAGGCGGGGGTCAGCGCCCGGTGGATGACGTTGTTGGCGTGGACGTGGGCGAGGCCGTCCAGCATGTCCTCCATCACGGTGAGCTTGGCGTCGATGCCCAGCCTGCGCCCGGTGAGGTGCAGGTGCAGGGCCTGCCCGTGGACGTCGTCGAGCACGAGCACGAACCGGCTCTCGTCGTCGATCGCGAAGAAATCCCGTGAGCGTACGACGCAGGGATGCGGCGGAATCTTGGCGAGCGACTGGTAGGCGTTGGCGATCCGGCGCTGCTCGGCCACCCGCCGCCGCTGCTCGGCGAGGGGGTCGGCGCGGTAGACCCGCAGCAGCACGGTCCCACTGGTGGGGGCGGTCGCGTTGACGGCGCGATATTCGGTGACCCGGCTGTCGCCGCCGAGCTGCTCCTCGACCTCCCAGTTGCCGAAGCGCGGGGGCGCGGTCGAGCGGCGCACGGTGCCGTTCAGCGCCTCCAGGATCGCGGTGCGGTACGGCTCGGCGTCGCGGCTGCACCCGTGCCGCACCCGGGACACGTCGCTGAGCATGGGGATGAGCCCGGCGATCGTGGTGACGTGCCGGGCGTCCCGGCCGGTGGGGTCGACGAGGACGGCTCCGGGGGCGGTCAGCACCACCACGTTGTCGACGTACAACCGCTCCAGCTCGCGGTGCTCCTCGATCAGCAGGCCCTTCAGCGCCCGCGCGGTGCCGCGCAGCTTGGCCACCGGTGAGCCGAACGCCTCCCGGTGCTGGGGGAACCACCGGGTGCCCGACACCTCGAACCTGCCCCGGGCCCCCTTCACGTCGATCACTACCAGGGAGTGGCCGGTGAGCACGACCACGTCCACCTCGAACAGGTCGGCTCCGCGCGGGATCTCGATGTTGTGCAGCAGCAGCCAGTCGTCAGGGGCGTTGTCCCGCAGGTGCGCGATGACCCTTCGCTCGGCGTCATTGACGGGGCGTCCGCCACCGACGATCTGAGCCATCTCTGCCGCTCCGCCTCTCTGACCAGATTGAGAACTTAATCCTCCTAGGTAGCGGTATTCCCGCGCCACCACTGATTCCCCCGCATTGTCCCAGGGGAAATCTGGAGCCCCATCTCCAGGCCCGCTCCGGTCGGGGATGACGGCTCTCGCGGTTTGTGGTGGCTGCGCCGGGAAACGGTGTATTTCATGCGAGTTGTCGTGATTGGGGCGAGCGGGAACGTCGGCACGAGCCTGCTCACCGCCCTGGAGTCCGAGCCCGCCGTGACCTCCGTCGTCGGCGTGGCCAGGCGGAAGCCGGACTGGCGGCCGGCCAAGACCGAGTGGCGTACGGCCGACGTCTTCAGGGACGACCTCGATCCGATCTTCGCGGGCGCCGACGCGGTCGTGCACCTGGCCTGGCTGTTCCAGCCCACGCACGACCCGGTCACCACCTGGAACTCCAACGTGCTCGGCAGCATGCGCGTCTTCGACGCCGCCGTCCGGGCCGGGGTCTCCGTCCTCGTCCACTCGTCGTCTGTGGGGGCGTACTCGCCCGGGCCGAAGGACCCGCCCGTCGACGAGTCGTGGCCGACCCACGGCTGGCCCAACGCCGCGTACGGGCGGGAGAAGGCCTATATCGAGCGCGTGCTCGACATCTTCGAGCGCGACCACCCGGACATCCGCCTGGTGCGGATGCGCCCGGGGTTCATCTTCAAGGAGGAGGCCGCGACCGAGCAGCGCCGGCTGTTCGCCGGGCCGTTTCTGCCGCAGCGGCTGTTGCGGCGGGAGCGGATCCCGTTCGTGCCGGACATGCCGCGCCTGCGGTTCCAGGCGCTCCACTCCGAGGACGCCGGCGAGGCGTTCCGGCTGGCGCTCACCCGCGACGTGCGGGGCGCGTTCAACCTCGCCGCCGGCCCGGTGATCGACCCGGCCGTGCTGGCGGACCTGCTCGGCGCGCGGCGTGTGTCCGTGCCGGCCGCGGTGGTGCGCACGGCGGTGTCGGCCGGCTGGCATCTGCGGCTGATCCCCGCCTCGCCCGGCATGGTGGAGATGGTCCTGCAGATTCCGATCATGGACACCACCCGGGCCCGTGAGGAGCTGGGCTGGCGGCCCCGGCACAGCGCGGTGGACGCCCTGCGCGCGGCGATCGAGGGCATGCGGCGTGGTGCGGGCATGGAGACCCCGCCGCTCGCGCCCGGCTCGGGCCGGGAACGGGCCAGGGAGGTCGCGACGGGCGCGGGCACCCGGCCGTGAAAGACCCTGGCGAGGGAGGCGCGATGACGCTGCTCGATCCCGACTGCGTACGGCGGCTGCTCGAGTCGGCCGACCCGGACGTCGCGCTGGTCTTCGTCCGCGGCGAGTGCCGGGTGATGCCGCTCGACGAGATCGACGAGAAGCACCGCAAGCTCGTGGTCGTGCGCCGCGCGGACCTGCCCGAGGCCCAGGGCGACGAGCCGGTGACGGAGGAACGGGTGGAGGCGCTCACGCGGTGCCTGGAGAACGCCGTACGCGACCTCGGCGGATGAGGCCGCCATCCGCCCGGCGATGCGTGACCGAGGCGTCACTTTCGGTAACATCGTCTCGGGCATCCCCCATCCGAGCGTGGTCCCGGTCTTCCCGGCTGATGCCGTCCTCTGAGACAAATGACGGCGTGTCGCGCGCTGACCCAAAATTCCGGAAAGCGCGGCGGACAAATCGGACAGCCAACTTCGCGCCACTGGACAAATCAGGATCAAAAGCTATCGCAAGCTGTGATCTGATCGTCACTCTTCGTACGGAAGCCCGAATGCCGCTCGTATTCGTTGCGTGCACGGTGGGTCACCTGTGAACATCAGGGAAAGGTCCGGAATCCCTCCTACCGGGTCGGCGGCGCTACGGCGGCGGGGATTCCGCCCCTTGCGCGCATCGACCGGATGGAAACGGATTCCTGATCGGGCCGATCGACAGGTCCGGGACATCGGTCTCGGCCGGCGCATATGGGGAGGGGGCCCCGATGACTGCTATCAGGCCCCGCGGGAGCGGGGGACGCCGTCACGAAGGGCGGATTCACGACCCGGAGTTCGGCTCGTGGATCGGAGAGGTGGCCAGAGCGGTCCGGGACGTGGTTGACAGCACACCCCGGACCATCCGCCTCTGCGCCCTGATCGCGGTTGCCGCCGCGTCATGGGCATTCCTCAGGTAGCCGTCCAGCAGCCATGAGGAGGTGGTCGCGGACCCAGGTTAAGGCGGCCGGGGAGTCGTTACGGCCCGGTTTACGGGATCGGGACGATAACCAGGGCCAACCGGGGACCGGCCAGGGTCGATCCCGGTGCTTGCCGGGTCCGCGACAGGCCACTGCTTGCCGACAGAGGCAGACGATGCGGTCCAGGCGAAGGGGATCAAGCGATGGGGGCCGGAAGATAGGGCCGGATGATGGTGCGCGGTGCCCGCTCAGACGGAGCGGGCGCCGCGCCCGAAGGCGGAGCCCCCGTCGGCGGGGCCGCCCGCGTCCGCGTCACCGTCGACCTGCATGGACAGCCGGATCGTGGACTGCCCGGGGATCCGGTCGATGGTCACCGAGTCGCACAGCTCGCCCATGAGCCACAGGCCGAAGCCGCGGTCGCCGCGGCCGCTGGGCCGTTCGCTCGGCACCGCGCCGGGCCGCAGGACGCCGACGCGGTCGACGACGTCGACGGCCAGCGTGCCGCCGTCGCAGGAGATCGTCAGCATGCCGGATCCCCCGCCGTGTTCGAGCACGTTGATGGCGGCCTCGTTGGCGGCGATGACCAGGTCGTCCAGCCGGGGTCCGGTGAGGCCCGCCTGCTCGGCGTAGCGCTGGACGTTCTCACGCAGCGTCGCGAGATCATCCGTTATCGGCCACTGCCGGCGGTGATCCGCCACCTGTCCTCCTCGCCGCGTCTCCCGGCCGGGTCCGCCGCCCGATGCCTTCGAGGCTACCGTCTCGTTACTCGTTCGCTGCCTTCACCTGGGATTCGAGCGTGCGCCGACCACGTCGAAAGCCTCCGCGAGGCTCGGGGCGACGGTGAAGGCACTGATCAGTCCGGTGACCCTGAAGATCTTCGCCAGCCGGTCGTTCGGGGCCGCCAGCGTCACCGCGCCGTCGCGCTCCTGCAGCAGCTTCCGTACGGCCAGCAGGATCCGGATGCCCGTGGAGTCGCAGAAGCTCACGCCGCTCAGGTCGAGGACGAGCTGGCGGTGGTGCTCGCCGAGGAGCGCCTCGACGTTCCTGCGCAACGGCTCGGCGTTCGTGTAGTCCAGGGCGCCGTCGAGCGCGACGACCAGCACGTGGTCGGCGACCGGGGCGGACACGGGGGTCAGGACGACGGCGGCGGTCACGGAGCACACCTCGGCGGACGCTGCGAGGAACAGGGATTCGTCAGTTTAGGACAGCGGCACCTGCCTACCGGGGCGTACGGCTCGCTGGTCAAGAAACGCCATATGGGGTTTCTTGCCCAGGGGCCGGGGGAGTGGGGGACTGACCGACTGGGCCCCTCCTGAAAAGACCGCTTATGCCAGACGTGACAAGGGAGGTCCAGTTCGACGCCATGCATGGACCCTCCCTCGTCGCGCAGGCACCGGTGAGTTCGGCGACGCTCACGATCGGAGTCGAGGAGGAGTTCCTGCTCGCCGACCCGCGAACCGGACGGGTCGTCCCGGCGGCGCGGGAGATCCGCGAGCGGGCGGCCGGGCCGGGGGCGGATCGGCTGGTGTTCGAACTGACACAGTTCCAACTGGAGAGTAACAGCGCCGTGCACACCACCCTGCGTGATCTGCACGAAGACCTGCTGGAGATGCGCCGCGCCGCCGCCCGCGCCGCCGAAAGCATGGGGCTCGCGCTCATCGCGAGCGGCACCGCCCTGGACGGCAACGCCGGAGTGCCGCCGCTGTCGTCGTGCCCGCGCTACGAGGCCATGCTCCGCGAGTTCGGGGCGATCATGGATCGTCAGGGCGTCTGCGGCTGCCACATCCACGTCGGGATCGCCGACCGCGAGGAGGCGGTGCGGGTCAGCAACCATCTGCGGCCCTGGCTCCCGGTGCTGCAGGCGCTCGCGGCCAACTCGCCGATCGCGGACGGCCGGGACACCGGTTATGCGAGCTGGCGCGCGCTGATGATGGGCAGGTGGCCGAGCGCGGAGCCGCCGCCGTTCTTCCGGTCGGCCGATCACTACGAGAGCCTGGTCGCCGGCATGCTCGCCGGGGGCACGATCCTCGACCGCGGAATGATCTACTGGCTGGTCCGCCCGTCCGATCACGTGCCGACGCTGGAGATCCGCGCGGCGGACGTGTGTCCGACGGCCGGGGAGACCGTGCTGCTCGCCGGGCTGGTGCGAGGGCTGGCCGAGACGGCGCTGCGCCAGGTGCGGGCCGGCGTGCCCGCCCCCGACGTCGAGGACACCCTGCTGCGGGCGGCCTACTGGAAGGCCGCCCACGACGGCGTGGACGGCGAAGCCCTCGATTTGCTCGCGGGAAGCGGCGTCTCGGGAGCCCCGGCCTGGCGGCTGGTCGACCGCCTGCTCGAACACGTGCGGCCGGTGCTGGAGGAGAACGGCGACTGGACGCCGCTGACCGACCAGATCGAGCGCGTGCGCCGCAGCGGGTCGGGGGCGGCGCGGCAGCGGGCGGCGTACGCCCGGCGCGGCCGGCTGGCCGACGTGGCCGAGCTGCTCACGGCGCAGACCGTCGCCTCCTGCTGGGCCTGACGTTCTTATCAGTCACTCCGCTTCGTCACTCCGCTTCGTCACTCCGCTTCGTCACTCCGCGACGACGCGCAGCGTCTTCAGACTGGGATCGGCGGCGTCGGGGATGTCCATGCCGCCCGCGAGCCCGCTGGTCAGGTAGCTCAGCACCGGCCGGGTGACGCGCTCGCCCGGGCACAGGGCGGGCGCGCCCGGCGGGTAGGGCGTCACCATCTCGGCCACGATCCGGCCGTTCCCTCACCCCGCGCGACGTACGGCAGGCGGTCGAAAGCCCCCGCCCTCGGTGAGAGGACGGGGGCGGTGGTCAATCGGGCGTTCAGACCATGGACACGTCTTGGGAGGCCGACAGCACCATCGCGGCGACGGCCTCGACGGGCGTGCCGTCGATGACGAACGTGTCGCGCAGCCGGGTCGCCTCAAGGACGATCTTCAAGATGCCGTGAACTCCGGTGAGCCGCATGCAACCGGCGGCCTTCTCGATGTCGTCCCGGGCGTCCAGCAGCGCTTCGAGGCCGCAGGAGTCGCAGAACCGCAGGCCGGACGCATCCACCACGATCCTGACGCGACCCTGGCGGACAAGATTCCTGATCGCCCTCCGGAGCGTGTCGCCGCTGGCGATGTCGAGTTCACCTCGCAGCGCGACCACGACGGCCGGCTGGTGATCGCTCACAGTAATCTCGAGCTGCTGCGTTGTCATATACGCGCCTTCATCCATATTTTTCGGGCGTACTGTCTTAAGCGACGCTACCCGGCAGAGTGTCAGGTCCCGGTAATGCGCGACGGTCGATGGTATGCGGGTCCGTCCGGCAATCCCACCTGAACACCAGAATGTGGCAAATAGGTAAAGAAGATGGGCCTCGTGGCGATCTCTGCTGATGCGTCCGGATCGCGGGGAACCCCGGTCCAACAGGGGTTCCCGGCCTCCGGTGATCGACCGAGGTGGACGCCCCGCCCTGGTGCCTGCCCGGCCTGCTCGGTCTCATGGAGGCGGAGACTGGAATTCTTCAAATATACCAGCTAGCCAGACAAATGAGGCATAAACCGCTATTCTCGGAAAATGCTTACTCTTGCCATTCCTTCTTGAGGTGCGCATTACCGACCGCGCCGGGCGCTTGACCCGTCCATGCATGGCCGGAGGCCGATCCCCGGCACCGGCTCGCTGGACCACCTGGGGGAGAACGTCGCCGCCGGCGCGTTGAAGCGGACTTCCGAGGACATGGAGGAGCTCGGTCAGGCCCTCCTACGGGCGTACGACCACGTATCCGCCGGGGCCGAGCCTGCCGCCGACGGGCTTGCCGGTGATCAGGTCGGTGCCCTGGACCGGCACGGGCCGCTCGTCCTCCGTGTGGTTGACGGCGAAGACCAGATCCCGCCGGCGTACGACCTCGACGCCGGGGACGCCGCTCCCGGCCAGCCCGGCGCGGGTGAGCACCTGGGCATAGCCGGGGTCGTCGAGCCGCGTCGAGACGTACCACGCCGTGCCGTCGCCGAGGCGATGACACGTGACGGCGGGCCCACCGCCGGGATAGCGGGCGACCGCCTCGGCCCCGTCGAGGTGGACGACCTCGCTCCACAGGGTCGCGCGGCCGAACTCCGGTAGTTCGACGGGCTCGCCGAGCGGGCGGAACTCCTCCACGGTGATGCCGAGGATCTCGCGCAGCGCCCCTGGGTAGCCGCCCAGCCTGATCCGGGTGTGCTCGTCGGTGATTCCGCTGAAGAACGACACGACGAGCGTGCCACCGCCCTCCACGTACGCCGCGAGGTTCCGGGCGGCCTCGTCGGAGATCAGATAGAGGCTCGGCACGAGGACCGCGCGGTAGGCCGGCAGATCGTGCGACGGATGGGCGAAGCAGGTGGGGACGCCCTGCCGCCACAACACCCGATGGGCCTGCTGCACGGCCGCGAGATAGTCGATCTCACTGGACGGCAGGCCGGGCCCCTGGGCGGCCCACCACGCCTCCTCGTCCCACAGGATGGCGGCCTCCGCCTCGACGAGCGGCCCGTCATAAGGAGCCGGGATGCGTTCGAGCGCCTCGCCCAGGGCGCTGACCTCGCGGAAGACGCGGGAGTCCGGGCCGGTGTGCGGCACCATGCCCGGATGCCACTGCTCGGCGCCGCCGCGGGAGGCCCGCCACTGGAAGAACATCACGCCCGTCGAGCCCCGGGCGACGTGCTGCATGCTGTGCCTGGCGATCTCGCCGGGCTCCTTGGGCCCCTTGCGCGGGCCCAGGACGTACCCCGTGGCCTGCTCCATCAGCAGCCAGGGCCGCCCGCCCGCCCACGATCGGGCCAGATCGGCGGCGAAGGCGGTCTGCTCGGCCGCCGCCATGCCCGGGGCCGAGGGATAGTCGTCGATGGCCACCAGGTCCACCTCGGTCGACCACTTCCAGTGGTCGACCGAGGCCCAGCCGGCCAGCACGTAGTTGGTGGTGACGGGCACCTCGGGAGTCAGCTCGCGCAGCAGGTCGCGCTGCTCGCGGAAGTGGGCGAGCATCTCGTCGGAGACGAACCGGCGGAAGTCGAGCGCCTGCGCCGGGTTGGGGAGATACTGCGTCGCCCTGGGCGGGGTGATCTGCGCCCAGTCCGAGTAGTGCTGGCTCCAGAACGCCGTCGTCCAGGCGTCGTTCAGCGCGTCGAGGCCGCCGTACCGCTCCCGCAGCCACGCGCGGAACGCCGCGGCGGCGTGGTCGCAGTGGCAGGGCGTGCCGTACTCGTTGTGCACGTGCCACATCGCCAGCGCCGGATGGTCGCGGTAGCGCTCGCCGAGGGCGCGGGTGATCCGCAGCGACGCCTCGCGGTACGCCGGGGCGCTCACGCAGTAGGTGTCGCGGCTGCCGTGCGTGAGCCGTACGCCGTCCCGGGTGACGGTGAGGGCGTCGGGATGCGCCAGAGAGAACCATGGCGGAGGAGAGGCGGTCGGGACGGCCAGGCCCACCCGGATCCCGCCGTCGGCGAGCAGGCCGAGCACCCGGTCGAGCCAGCCGAAGGTGTAGCGCCCCTCGGACGGCTCCAGCCGCGACCAGGAGAACACGCCCACGGTGACGAGGTTGACCCCCGCCCGGCGCATGAGCGCGACGTCCTCGGCCCAGACCTCCTCGGGCCACTGCTCCGGGTTGTAGTCCCCTCCGTACCACAACGGCATGCACATGCCCTTCTTTCGGGGCGACGCCCCGCCGGTGGGAGGCGCGGCGGGGCGTCGGGTCGCGGGGTGGAGTGCCGGGGAGGCGTCAGCCCTTGATGGCGCCGATGATGACGCCCTTGGTGAAGTGACGCTGGACGAACGGATAGATGACCAGGGCGGGCAGGACGGCGATGGCGACGATGGCCATCTTGATCGCGAGCGTGGGCGGCGCGACCTGGCCGAAGCCGCTCACGCCCACGGTGGCCGTCGGCAGCGGGTTGGAGTCCACGACGTACGACCGCAGGATCAGGGCCAGCGGCCACTTGCGGGTGTCGTCGATGTAGAGCATGGCGTTGAACCACGCGTTCCAGTAGCCGACGGCGTAGAACAGGCCGATGACCGCCGTGACGGCCTTCGACAGCGGCAGCACGATCCGCCACAGGATGCGGAACTCCCCGGCGCCGTCGATGCGGGCGCTGTCGAGCAGCTCACGCGGGATGTTCATGAAGAACGCCCGCAGCACGACGACGTTGAACGCCGACACGGCCGACGGCAGGATCAGCGACCAGTACGAGTCCTTCAGCCCGAGCGAGGCGACCATCAGGTACGACGGGATCAGGCCGGGGAAGAACACGAACATCAGCAGCACGCAGAACAGGATCGGCCGGTGGAACAGGGTGCCCGGCCGCGACAGCGCGTACGCCCCGAGGACGCTCACGCCGAGGCTGACCGCGGTGCCGGCGAGGGTGACGCCGGTGCTGACCAGGACCGCTCGGCTGACCACGCTGTCGGAGAAGATCTGGCGGTACGCGTCGAACGTGATGCCGTCCGGCACCAGCACCAGGCCGCCGACCCGGTTCACCGTGTCGGCCGACGACAGGCTGGTCAGCACGATCGTGTAGAGCGGCAGCAGCACGGCGAGCACGATGAGCGCGAGCGCGCCGCCCTTGCCGATCCGGCCCGCGACCGAGCCCGGCTCCTCCCAGGGCGCGAGCCCGGAGACCTTCGTCTTGCTCATGATCGGGAGTACACCCCCCGTTCGCCGAGGGCGTGCGCCACCCGGTTGGCCACCAGGATGAGCACCAGCCCGACCAGGCCCTTGAACAGCCCGGCCGCCGCGCCGTAGCCGAAGTCGCCGGTGCGCAGGCCGGACCAGTAGACGAAGGTGTCGAAGACCTCCGACACCTTGCTGCCGACCGCGCCGCGCTGCAGCATGAACTGCTCGAAGCCGACGTTGAGCGCGTCGCCGAGCCGCAGGATCAGCAGCAGCACGATGACCGGCCGCAGGCCCGGCAGCGTGATGTGCCACATGCGGCGCCAGCGGCGGGCCCCGTCGACCGCGGCGGCCTCGTACAGGTTCTGGTCGATCGTGCTGAGCGCGGCGAGGAACACGATCGCGCCCCAGCCGGCGTCCTTCCAGACCGTCTCGGCGGTCACGAGCAGGATGAACGTGTCGGAGTTCGTCATCCAGTCGATCCCGGAGTATCCGTGGTCGCGCAGGATCTGCGCGATGAGGCCGGCGCCGCCGAACATCTGCTGGAAGATCGCGACCACCAGCACCCACGAGAAGAAGTGGGGCAGATAGACGACGCCCTGGATGAACGCCCGCAGCCGCCCGGAGACCACGCTGTTGAGCAGCAGCGCGAGCGCGATCGGCACCGGGAAGTAGAAGACGAGCTGGAACGCGGTGATGCCCAGGGTGTTCACGATCGCCCGGATGAACTGCGGGTCGCCGAACAGCTGGGCGAAGTTGGTGAAGCCGATGATCGGGCTGCCCAGGATGCCGCCGCTGAACGGGTTGTAGTCCTGGAAGGCGATGACGTTGCCCAGCGCCGGCACCCACCAGAAGGCGGTGACGAGCACCAGCATCGGCATGGCCATGACCAGCAGCGGCCAGTCGCGGCGCAGCCGCGCGGCGAAGGAGTCGCGCCGCGTGTCGTTCTGTGTGTCGTTCTGCGTGTCCTTCTGTGGGCCGGGGGCAGGTCCGGCCTGGGTCGCCCCGGGCCGGACCTCCGCCACGCTCCCCGTGTCCGCGTTCGCGCTCACAGCCGGCCGTTCTCCCTGGCGACCTTCATGTAGAACTCGCGGGCCTCGTTGCCGCCCTGCTCCTGCCAGTCCTTGACGATCTGGGCCCACTCCGAGATCGGGCGCTTGCCGCGGAAGATCTCGTTCATCTTGTCCTCGGTCGGCTTGACGAGAGCGGCCATCTTCGACGGCACCTCGACCCGGATGCCGACGAACGGGTCGTTCTCCAGGTATTGCGAAGCCGTCTGCTGCCAGCCGTGGTACGCCTCGACGTAGCCGGGGTACTGGTTCTCGGTGATCGCGCCGGGCCGCCCGGACAGGAACATGTACGTCGGGGCGAACTCCTTGCGGCCGAGCGCGGTCTGCTGGACCTGCCCGTCCTTGATCGTGAAGTGCTTGCCCTCGACGCCGTTGTTGACCAGGTCGTACTCCTGCGTGCCGTACGGCGCGGAGCACCAGTTGGCGATGCCGATCAGCTCGCGCGTACGGGCGTCGCCGAGGCCCTTCTTGATGAAGCAGAACATGCCGGCGGGCTCGTTGCGCCAGACGATGACCTTGCCGCCCGCGTGGGCCGGGTAGGGGTCCACCGCCCGCACGTTGAACTTGGGGTTGCCGGGCAGGAACCGGCCGAACAGCTCGTGGATCGCGCCGATCCCGTCCTTGTACATGACGATCTGCCCGGCGCCGAAGGGCTCCTTGTGGTCGGCGAACTGGTTGGCCACGACGTCCGGGTGGACATATCCGGCCTCGAAGAGCTTGGTCACCAGCTCGATCGACTGCAGCCACTCGGGCGTCTCGTACTTGTAGATCAGCGTGCCGTCGGGCTGCTTGCGCCACTCGCGCGGGGCGCCGAACGCCCGCTGGACCTCCTGGTCCATGCCGCCGAACGCCCAGCGCTTCTTCTTCGGGTCGGTCAGCTCCTTGCCCAGCGTGAGCAGGTCGTCGGCGCTCGTGGGCGCGGGCAGGCCGAGCTCGTCGAGGATGTCCTGACGCACGACGGTGGCGAACGGATAGGGCGCGTTCTGCCACGGGATGCCCTGGAGCACGCCGCCGAACACGCCGTACTCCCACGCGGCGGTGTCGTAGTTGGCCAGCAGCGGGAACTCCTTGGCCTTGTCGCCCGCGAGGTAGGGCGACAGGTCGGCGAAGAGCTTGTTGGCCGCCTCGGTGAAGTGAGCGATGCTGATCAGGTTCCAGCCCGGGATCTGGATCATGTCGGGGACGTCGCCGCTGGCCAGGATCGTGTTCAGCTTGTCGACGTAGGTGTTGCCGTCGGAGATGTTGAACCGGACGGCTCCGCCGAGCCGCTCGTTGACGGCGTCGTAGTAGGAGTTCTCGCCGAGGCCGGGAGGGACGGTGCCCCACAGCGGGGTCATGACCTTCACCTCCGCGCCGCTGGTGATCGGCTTGGCGGCGACGGCCTGGACCATCGTGCCCGGCCTGGTCAGGAAGCCGGGTTCGACGAATTCGGAGCCCGGCAGGTCGGGCGACAGGCCGGGCACCTGGAACGGCACGCGGGTGGGCACGAGGCCCTTCAGCTTGTCGGCGGCGACGGCGGCGCCCTTGGACACTTCCTTCTTGGCCGCGCAGCCGGTGAGACCTGCGGCGGCGAGCGCGCCCGCGCCGACCAGTCCGAGGAATCCGCGGCGGCTGGTCAGGGGGCCGCCGGGCGGTTGGCTCATTGGTGCGATCCTTCCGGGAACGGGGGGTTTTCTCGGAGTGTCGACGACGTCAGTTAGTTCGTCAATTGGCCAAACAAATTAACCTGAGAGCGGGGTGGCGACAAGATTCCGTGAAACGTTCATCACCCTCACGAGGTCGCCCCGTCACGCCTGCCTGCGTATGGCCCCCGGGACGCCGGCCGTCGTCATGGGCTAAGCGGGCAGCGGGCCGTACGAGGCTGCTGCTCACCCTCGCGGGACGCTCACGGACGCCCCGCCGAGCTCGCCAGCCCCGCCGGGCGCTCCGCCGGCCGAGCCCGGTGCGGGCCGATAGGGCATTTCCCGTATTGCGGACGGACCGAATAGTGTCGGACCGGAATTGACATACGTCCGCAAACACGGTTGACATTGTCCGTAACGCACGTGAATTGGGGAGATAGCGCCGGATTCAACTACCCATCAGTACAATTTCTCTGCCAGGCATCATGTCTGACCAGCGCAGATGTGGTAAATGTCCGCACCTAGCGCCCAATATCTGATATTCCGGACGCATTTCCGGATGAGAATGACATAATGCGTGGGAGCGCTCCCGCTCCGCCCGGCTGCATTCTCCGCAGCGCCATCCGGCACGCCTGCCCGAAGGGCACGTTGGAAGGAAGGTGCCGCGTCTCCATGACGGCATTCGGCAAAAGTCCTCCGTCCCGGCTCGACGGAGATGTCCCGGCGGACGTCGTCCGCGCCGGCTCCCGCCCCTGGGCGCCCCACCTGTGGTGGATGGCCCTGGCCGTCGGGGCGCTCGGGTTCGCCTTCGTGTGGCTGGCCACGCCGCACGCCAGGGAGATCGGCTCGCCCTGGGAACTGGTGGCCAAGCTGGTCGCGTTCGCCTGCCTGTGCGTGGCCATCGCGGTCTTCCCCTGGGTGTCTCCCCGGCTGAGCTGGCTGCTTTACGTGCCGTTCGTCTTCTTCACCGGCTATCTCATCCCGCGGATCAGCTGGTTCTACTACGGCGACGGCGCGCGGGCCCAGGGCGACAGCTTCTACACGCACCTCTATCTGCTGCTCTATCCCGGCATCGTGCTCACGGTGGCCGCCGCCTACCGCATCGGCGGGGGCACCCCGGGCCGCACCCTGAAGATCATGCTGAGCGGGGTCCTCATCGTGTTCTCGGGCTTCCTCGACATCATGTGGTTCGTCGTCAACCCGGTCGGCATCCCCGAGGTCATCGACGCGCCGCACATCAACCTCTTCACCGGGGGACCGATCTCGTTCGGCGCGACGATCGTGTTCGCGCTCGTGCACGTCCCGGTCATCATCGGGGTCAACCTGCTGCCCCTCGACCGCTGGATCGGCCGCCTGCTGGGCGCGGGGGAGCCGTGAGCACCTCCGTGAACAGCACAGTCGGCATCCCCGTCGGCATCCCCGTCGACATCTCCGTGGCCGCGCCCGCGTACAACGAGGCGGAGACCATCGCGGCGGTGGTGGGCGAGTGGCAGGACTACCTGGAGAACGCCCCGGCCGTGGGCGACTGGGAGATCGTGGTCTGCGACGACGGGAGCCGCGACGCGACCGGCGAGATCCTGGCCGGCCTGCGGGAACGGTGCCCGCGGCTCGTCGTCGTCACGTTCGAGCGCAACCGCGGCGCGGGCGCGGCCATCGCCGCCGCGATCGCCCATACCCGGCTCGACTGGGTGGTGCTGCTCGACTCCGACGGCCAGTTTCCGATCGCCAACCTCGATCGCATCCTGCCGCGCGTCCAGGCCGGGGAGGCCCTGGCGTTCTCCGGGGCACGGATCAGGAAGGCCGACGGCCTGGCCTACCGATGGGGGTCGGCGGCCAGCGGCGCGGTCAGCAACCTGCTCCACCACACGCGCTACCGCGACTTCAACTCGATCTTCAAGGTGGTGCACGGCCCGCTCTTCCGGTCGCTGCCGCTGGAGTCGGCCGGGATGAACTGCTCGACCGAGATCACCGCGCGGGTCGCCGAGATGGGCCACGCGTGGGTGGAGGTCCCGATCGAGCACCGGGAGCGCGGCGGCGGCGCGCGCGGCTGGCGATACTGGCGCGGCGCCCGCGACCGGGCCCTGTTCGTCGCCTATCTCGGCTATCGCCACTGGCTGCTGCGCCGGGGGGTCCTGCGCAGGCCGGCGGCGCGTGAGGAGAGCCGATGAACGTCGCGGTGACGATGTTCTGCGGCGGACGAGGGGCGGCCGGCATCGCGAGGGGCATGCTGGGCGCTCCGGGCGTCGTCCTGTCGCTGATCGTGAACGGCTACGACAACGGCCTTTCCACCGGCGCGCTGCGGCGCTATCTGCCCGGGATGCTCGGGCCGTCGGACTTCCGCAAGAACCTCCTGCTCCACCTCGATCCCGCCGATCCGGCGCAGGCCGCGCTGGCGGCCGTGCTCGACCACCGGCTGCCGGGCGGGACGACGCCCGCGGGGCTCGCCGCCGTCATCGAGTCGATCACCGCGCGGCGCGGCCGGTTCGCGGCGCTGCCGGAGGCGGCCCGCGAGGCCGTCACGGCCGACCTGCGCGTGTTCGCCCGGCGGCTCGCCGCCTATCCGCACGGGCTCGACCTTTCCGACTGCGCGCTCGGCAACCTCGTGTTCGCGGGGGCCTACCTGCGGCTCGGCCGGGACTTCAACGCCGCCGTCGAGGCCTGCGCCCGAACGTTCGGCTCACCCGTACGGCTGCTCAACGTGACCAACGGGGAGAACGCCTTCCTGGCCGCGCTCCGGCGCGACGGCGGCCTGCTGGCCGACGAGGCCGAGATCGTCGCGCCGCAGGGCCCCGGAGCGATCACCGACCTGTTCCTGCTGCGCGAGCCGCTCGGCGCGCGGCGGCGGGCCGAGCTGGAGGCGCTGCCGCCCGCGTGGACCAGGGAGGTCCTGCGCCGCGAGCGCGCCGAGGTGACGCCGAACCCGCGGGCGCTCGCGGCGATCCGCGACGCCGACCTCATCGTCTATGGCCCCGGCACCCCGCACTCCTCGCTCCTGCCCAGCTATCTCACGCCGGGCGTGGCCGACGCCGTCGCGCGGAGCCGGGCGGCGGCCAAGGTGTTCGTCGTCAACACCCGCAACGACCACGACGTCCGGGGGCTGAGCGCGCCCGACCTCGTGGACCGCACGCTGGCCTACCTCGGTGATCCCCGCAACGAGCGGCGGCTGGTGACCCACGTGCTGAGCCATCACGCGTCCACGCCGGACGCCCCGGCGGTGCCGTACGGCGTGCTCGACCGGGGGGAATGGGCGGGGGCCCGCTGGATCGGCGCCGACCTGGATCACCGCGGCGTGCACCACGCGGAACGCACGGCCGAGGCCCTGCTCGCCATCAGGGACGAGGCGGCCTTGGCGCGGGCCCGATGACGGCGGTCCTGGCGGACGCGTGCGCCCGCCGCGTCTGGCTCTTCGACCTCGACGGCACGCTGGTGGACTCCTGCCCGGCGCACGAGGCGGCGTTCCGGCAGGCCATCGCCGAGGTCGCGCCCGATCGGCTCGCGTCCTTCCGCTACGCCGACCACGCGGGCGCGAGCACCCGCGAGGTGGCGGTGCGCCTGCTGGGCGAGACCGGGGAGGCGGACCGGCTGGCCCGGCTGAAGCAGCGGCTCTACCGCGAGCGGGCCGGCGTGGTGGCGGTGTTCCCCGGCGCGCGGCGACTGCTCGGCCGCCTGGTCGCCGCCGGCCGCGACGCCTACCTCGTCACCAGCGGCAGCCGGGCGTCGGTCGCGCGGGTGCTCGCCGCCTGCTCGCTGGGCGCGTACTTCAGGGGCGTGCTCACCAGCGACGACGTCCCGGCGAGCAAGCCCGACCCGGCCTTCTACGCGTACGCGTGCGCGCACTGGGGGCTCGACCCCGGCGCGGCCGTGGTGCTGGAGGACTCCGCGCACGGGGTGGCGTCGGCGGTCGGCGCGGGCCTGACGACCCTGCACGTCCACACGGCGGAGCCCGCTCCCGGGGCGGTGGCCGTACGCGACCTCGAACAGATCCTGTCTCTCCTGTACGCGGAGGTGGGCGGTGCCTGCTGAACGGTTGTGCGCGGTGATCCCGGCGGCCGGGCGGGGGAGCCGCCTCGGCCTGGACATCCCCAAGATCATGGTGGAGATCGCCGACGGCGTCACCGTGTGGCACGTGCTGCACGAGCGGCTGCGGCCGTACGTCGAGCACGTCCACGTCGTGATGTCCCCGCAGGGTGAGGGGCCGTTCCGGGCGCTGGCGGCGGACGAGATCGCGACCGGCGCGGTCTCGGTGAGCGTGCAGGAGCGGCCCACCGGGATGGGCGGCGCGATCTTCGGCGCCGCGCCGCACTGGGAGGCGTACGACACGATCCTGGTGGTCTGGGGCGACCAGGCGGGCCTGTCCCCCGAGACGGCCGGCCGGGTCGTCCGGGCGCACGAGAAGGGGATCACGCTCCCGCTGGTGCCGATGGCCGAGCCGTACGTGGAGTATGAGCTCGACGACGCCGGGACGCTGGTGCGGGTGCGCCAGTCGCGGGAGGGCGACGAGTGCCGCCCCGGCGGGCTCAGCGACGTGGGCGTCTTCTGCCTGAGCACGCGTACGAGCACGGGCCTGACCACTGGGGGGCTCCGGGAGGAGTGGACCCGCTATCTGGGCGGGGCGGACGTGGGCGCCCGCACCGGGGAGGTCAACTTCCTGCCGTTCCTTCCCTATCTGTCCCGGGAGCGGCACTGGCCGCTGACGGTGGTGCCGGTGACCGACCCCGACGAGGCGCGCGGCGTCAACACGGCCGACGACCTCGAATTCGCCCGGCGGGCACACCTGCGGTGGGCGTGACGGGGTGGGCGCGCTGACGGACCGGGCGGCCGGGCTCCTGGCCGCCCACCGCTGGGCCGCCGGGCCCACGCTGGTCAGCACCATGGCCAGCGGCACGGCCGCCGCGACCACGCTCGTCATCGCGCGGGGGATCGGCGCCGCGGCGTTCGGCCAGTTCACCGTGGTCCTGTCGATCGCGCTGATCGTCACCGTCGGCATGCTGACCAGCCTCAACTACGTCATGTTCCAGGAGTTGCCGCGGGCCGAGCCGGGGGCGCGGCCCGCCCTGGTGACGACGGCGCTGCTGGCCACGCTCGTGCTGGGCGCGGTGGTCTTCGCCGCGGGTCTCGCCGCCGCGCCGCTGCTGACCGCCGTGCTCGGCGTGGACACCCGCACGCTCGCCTTCGCGCTGGCGCTGGCGCTGTCGATGACGCTCAACCAGCTCACCGAGAGCTTCCTGCGCGGGCTGAAGAGGTTCCGCCTCGTCGCCGGGCTCAAGCTCGCCGTGGCCGTCGTCTATCTGGGCGCCGCCGCGTGCTGCCTGCTGGTCTTCGGCGTGCGGGACGCCGAGCCCTACCTGGTCGCGCTGATCGGCACCAACCTGGTCTTCGCCCTGGTCTCGGCCGCCGGGTTCGAGGTCGTGCCCCGGTCGTGGTCGTGGGCGCTGGCCCGCTCGCTCTACCGGCACGGCGCGTACGTCACCGCCATCGCCGCGCTGACGGCGGTGGTGTTCGGGGTGGACGTGATCTTCCTCAACCACTGGGCACCCCGGGCCGACGTGGGCGTCTACTCCGTCTACAACGGTTTCCCCAAACGGCTGCTCGGGGTGGTGTTCACCGACGGGATCGGCCTGGTGCTGCTGCCCACGCTGGCGACCTTGGACAAACCCGCCGTGATGCGGCGGATCGCCCGGCTCGCCCCGGTGGTGTTCGCGGCGACCGCCGTGTTCTCGTTCGCGGCGAGCACGGTCTTCTTCCTGCTCGTGGGAGGCGAGTATCCGTACGCGCTGGGCCTGATGGCGCTGTCGGCGCTCGGGATCGGCGCGCACACGGTGTTCAACCTCCAGCAGGTCGCCCTGACCATGGACGGGGTGCGGGGGGCCAAGGTGCTCATCGGCTGCCTGCTGGCCGGGACGCCGCTCGCGCTCGCCTGCCAGGCGGCGCTGATCGCCTGGCAGGGGCTGATCGGCGGGCTGGTGGCCTTCGCCCTGAGCAATCTCGTCCTCGTGGCCGTCGTGACGGCCGTCTCCGCCCGGCTCTATCGGCCGGCCGGCGCATCGGAGGTGCGCGGGTGAGGATCGCCCACGTCATCAACCAGTTCCCGCCCAACATCACGGCGGGGCTCGGCCGCTACGCCGAGCTGATCGCCCCCCACCTGGCCCGCGACCACGAGATGGCGGTCTTCACGCTGAACGACGGCCGCCTGCCCGTGTGGGAGCGGGCCGGCGGCATCGGCGTCTACCGGCCGCGCGGGCGGGTGCTCGTGCTGCTGACCAGGGCGATCGCCCGCCGCAGGCGGCTCAACCGGACGCGGGGTGTGGAGTTCCTCCTGCTCGCGCTGACCGTCGTGGTGAGCAACTGGCGCTACTTCCTGCTCCTGCGGCGGCTGCGTCCCGGCCGGCGGCCCGATCTCGTCGCCGTGCACGACTCGACGAACTTCCTGTGCGGCCTGCTGTGCCACTACGTGCTGCGGCTGCCGGTCGTGTTCCACGTGCACACCACCGAATATGGCGTCGCCCCGCAGCGCAGCATCACCGACCCGCTCAACCTGTTCGCCGCGCTGGAGCGGTGGCTGGCGCGGATCTCCCGGCGGGTCGTGGTCGCCACCCCGGAGGTGCGCGAGCAACTGCTCGAGGCGGGCTGGGACCGCTCGCCCATCGACGTCGTCCGCCTCGGCGGCACGTACGAGCGGGTGGTCGCCGACCCCGCGTTCGACCGCGACAGGCTGCGCGCCGGCGCGGCGGACCTGCGCGCCCGGCTCGGCATCGCCGAGGACGATCCGGTGCTGCTGTTCGTCGGCCGCCTCGAACGGCAGAAGGGGATCTATCCGCTGCTCGACGCCATGCGCGACATCGCGCCCGCCGTGCCGGGGCTGCGCCTGGTGCTCGTGGGGGAGGGCGACGAGGCGGGCGTCGCGCGGATCGTCAACGAGAGCGGGCTCGGCGGCCGGGTGCTGACCTCCGGCGGCTTCGTGGACAAGCGGGCGCTGTTGGACTACTACGCGATGGCCGACGCCTGCGTCTTCCCCTCGCTCTTCGAGCCGTTCGGGCTGGTGGCGACCGAGGCGATGGCCCTGGCCCGGCCGGTGATCCTCGGTGACGGCTTCTCCCGGATCTTCCTCGGCGACCCCGAGCGGCCCGCCGTACGGTTCGTGCGGGCGGCCGATCCCCGCGACATCGCCGACGGGGTGATCGAGGTCATGACAGATCCCGGGCTGCGCCGCGCCCTGGCCGAGCGGGGCGAGCGGCTGGTGCGCGAGACGCTGAGCTGGGGCCGCGCCGCCGAGGAGACGCTCGCCGTGTACGCCAAGGTGCTCTCGACGGAGGGGACGAGACGATGATCTCGCTGGTCGTGCCGTGCTACAACGCGGCCAGGACGTTGCGGCTGTGCCTGGAGTCGGCGCTGGCGCAGACCCGGCCGCCCGGCGAGATCGTCGTGGTGGACGACGCGAGCACCGACGGCTCGGCGCGGATCGCCGAGGAGCTGGGCTGCCGGGTCGTGCGGCTGCCGGAGAACCGGGGCGTGTCGGCCGCCAGGAACGCCGGGATCGACGCCACCACGGGCGATGTGATCTTCTTCCTCGACTCCGACGTGGCGCTGCGGCCCGACGCCGTCGCGAACGCGATGGAGATCCTGGAGCACGATCCCGAGGTCGGCTGCGTCCACGGGGTCTACGACACCGTGCCGCTCATCGACGACGGGCCGGTCGAGTGGTATCGCATCCTCCACGCGGTGCACTGGCGCCGTCGCCACCTGGGCGAGGTCAACAGCGTGGTGTTCGCCCTCGCCGCCGTCCGCCGCGACGTGCTGCTGGCCGTGGGCAGGCTCGACGAGCGGCTGCGCGACTGCGAGGACGTCGAATACAGCAGCAGGCTCGCCGTACGCAGCCGGATCGTGCTGACCGACACGGTCGTGGGCCGCCACGACGACGGCAGCCGCCTGCTGCCGGTGCTCGGCGAGCAGTGGCGGCGGGCGCTGCCGCTGATCCCGCTCGCGCTGACCACCACCCGGCGCGGGGCCGCCAAGCCGGAGCACGCCAACAGCCCGGCGGGCATCCTGTCGTGCGGGCTCGCCCTGGCCGGGCTGGGGCTGGTGCTGCTGAGCGTGCCGTTCGGGCTGTTCCATCCCCTGCTACTCGCCGTCCCTGCCGTGTTCGTCGCCGGGTTCGTCCTCGCCGATCCGGAGCTGGTCGGGTTCGTACGGCGGCAGCGGGGGCCGATCTTCGCCGCCTATTTCATGGCCGTCCATCTGGTCGTCCATGTGGTGCTCGTCGCGGGCCTGGCCGCAGGCTCGCTGCGCCTGCTGACCGGCCCGCGCGATGCCCGGCAGACCGCGTGACGGGCCGCGTGACCGGGCGCGTGACCGGGCGCGTGACGGGCCGCGTGACCGGGCGCGTGAGACGTCAGGCGCAGCCGACGCGCCTGCTGCTCAGGGCGATGTCGTCCACCCAGAGGTCGTACGCCGAGGGGGAGGGGTTCGGCTGGTAGAGCTGCCAGCCGATCTTCACGGTGTCGAAGCGGGGGAAGACGAAGTCGACGTCGTTGCCGCCGTGGCTCCGGGTCGACACGGTGAGGTCGGGCTTGGGCACGCCGTCGAACCAGAGCGAGATCGCGTTGTCGGCGGGATCCATCCGCCACTCGACGCACTGCCACACGTCCGCCCGCGACGGGGCCGACTCGCGCCAGTTGGTCCAGTCGCCCGTCGGGCCGCCGTCCGCGCCGACGCCCCACAGGTCCTTGCCCAGCGTGGGGACCCACTGACCGCCGAGCGGCCGGACGATCTCCGGCCCCGCGCCGGTGGCCTCGACCAGCGTGTAGTGGGCCCAGTCGGGGGCGGTGGGGAACGCCTTGACGCGCAGCCGCAGGCGGCCGTAGAAGCCGTTGCCGGGCGGGGCGAAGTCGTCCACCTTGAGGAACGCCCGGCCGTTGCCCTCGGTGTGGACGTGCAGCATCTTCTGGCCGCGGGGGCCGCGCTCCACCGTGAGCGTGCCGTGCTTGGTGTCGACGCCCCACTTGAGGCTCGCCGCGCCGCCGACCGGCAGCGACTGGAAGTCCTCGCAGAACAGCGTGCCGCCCTTCGCGCAGGTGTCCGGCCCGTGTGACGGGGACGCGGAGGCGGCCGACGCGGGGGCCGGCGACAGCAGCAGGGCCAGACAGGAGGACACCACGGGTAACAGTCGTCGCACGACGCGCTCCTTTTCCCGGTGACAACGGCAGAAGTAAAGTACGTCATCTGGGAGCGCTCCCATAGAGCCGTGCGGAAGATCGATGAAAGAGGGGAAGCGCGCGGATAATCTACGCGTGAACGGACCTTCCCGGCGATTATTTCTGCAGCTCGGCGGGCTCGCCGCGCTGACCGCCGCCTGCGCTCCCCGCCGGAAGGCCGACCCCGCGACCTTCACCCTGCTGCGCCGCCGATGGCGCGAGGTCACGCTCGGATATCCCGGGACCTTCGACCCGGAGCGGGAGCCGTACCGGAGCCGGCTGGCGCGGCTGGGCGCGCAGGCCCGCCGGCACCGCGACACGATGACGCCGACCGCCCGATCGCTCTGGCCCGACCTGCCCTTCCCCTCGCTCGACGCCACCCCGGCCCGGTTGCGGGCGATGGCCCGCGCGTACGCGCTGCCCGGCACCGGGCTGACCGCGGAGCCGGGGCTCGGCACGGCGGTAGCCGCGGGCATCGAGCACTACGTGTGCCACGTGTACGCCGAGGACGCCGAGCAGACGGGCAACTGGTGGGACTGGCAGATCGGGACGCCCCGGGCGCTGCTCGACGCCGCCGTGCTGGCGGCCGCGTATGTGACGGACGCCCAGGTCGCGGCGCTGTGCGCGGCGGTGGACGCCTTCGTGCCGGAGAGCCGCCTGGACGACTACGAGGGCAACAGCACCGGGGCGAACCGGGTCGATCTGTGCACGGTCACGCTGCTGCGGGCGATCGCCGGGGCAGATCCCGATCGTGCCGCGCTCGCGGTCTCCGCGCTCTCCCCGGTGTTCCCCTACGTCACCGATGGCGACGGCTTCCACCGCGACGGCTCGTTCATCCAGCACGGGTCCGTCCCCTATCAGGGCGGATATGGCGCGGTGCTGCTGACCGGCCTCGCGACGCTGTTCGCCGTGCTGCGCGGCACACCGTGGGAGATCATCGACCCGGCGGCGGGCACCGTGCTCGACGCCGTCGACCTGGCGTTCGCGCCCTTCGTCCACGACGGCGCCTGCATGGACCTCGTACGCGGCCGGGGCATCACCAGAGGGTCGTACGGCGACCACCGGAGGGGCAGGGAGATCGCCGCGGCGGTCCTGCTGCTGGCCGAGACCGCCCCGGAGGCCGAGCGGGCCCGCTGGCGCGCCATGGTCAAGGGCTGGGCCGTCCGCGACACCGTCAAGCCCATGCTCACGGCGGCGGCCCAGAGCGATCTCGCGTTCCACGGGCGGCTGTCGGCGGTGCTGGACGACGCGACCGTCCCGGCCGCCGCCGAGCCCGCCGGGCACCGGCTGTTCCCGGCGAGCGCCCGCGCCGTTCACCGCAGGCTCGGCTGGTGCGCGGCGGTCAGCATGGCCTCCTCCCGCGTGGCGCGCTACGAGCACGGCAACGGTGAGAACCTGCGCGGCTGGCACACCGGCTCGGGGATGCTCTACTGGTGGGCGCGCGGGCACGGCGACCACTACTCCGACGCCTTCTGGCCCACCGTGGACCCCTACCGGCTGCCGGGCACGACGGTCTCCACCCGGCGGCTGCCCGACGGCGCGGGCGGCGCGTGGGGCGACACCCGCCCGCCGGCCGAATGGGTCGGCGGCGCGACCGACGGCACGTACGCCGCCGTGGGCCAGCACCTCTACGGCCTGGAGAGCACGCTGGAGGCGTTCAAATCCTGGTTCTTCCTCGACGACACCGTGGTCTGCCTCGGCGCCGGCATCACGTGCCGCGACGGCGTGCCGGTCGAGACCGTCGTGGACAACCGCAGGACCGGCGCCCGGCTCACCGTGGCGACCGGATGGGCGCACCTGGACGGCCACGGCGGTTACGTCGTGCCCGCCGGCCGGCCGCTGCGCACGCTGCGCGAGGACCGCACGGCCGCGGGGGTCACCCGGACCTACACCACGCTGTGGCTCGACCACGGTGTGGACCCCGACGCGGCCGACTACGTCTACCACCTCATGCCGGGGGCGGGCCCGGCCGAGACCGCCGCCCGCGCCGCCGATCCCGGCTGGGCCCGGGTGCTCGCCAACACCTCGGCGCAGCAGGGGATCGAGGTCCCGTCGCTGGGCGTCACCGCGGTCAACTTCTGGACGGGCGGACACGCGGGCCTCCTGACGGCCTCCGGTCCGTGCGCGGTCCTCGTACGCGACCTCGGCGACGGCACGGCCACGGTGACGGTTGCCGATCCCCGGCGTGCCCTCGACGAGCTGACGGTGACGTGGGACCGGCCGGTGGCGGCGGTCACACGCGGGCACCCGCTCCTGGAGCGCGCGGAGACCGGCGCCCGGCTCACGCTCACCTTCACGGCGCCGGCCGACCACGAGGGCGCCTCCCGCACCATCGCCGTCCGGCTCGTCGTTTCGACGACCTGAGCAGGGAGCTGCGGGAACGCCGTGTCATCATGAACGCCGTGTCCACCCTGCCCGACGACCTGGACGACGCGCTCGAAGCGTCGCTGGGCCGCTTCCCCACGACCGAGCTGACGCGGAGCGTGCAGACGCTGATCCGCCAGTATCGGGAGGGCTTCGACCGCAGCGTGCCCGCGCTGGGCACGGAGGCCGCGGTCGCGGCGTACGCCGGTTATCGCATGCCGGCGACCTACAGCGCCGTGCGCGCCGCGCTGCGTCAGGTCGCCCTGCTGGCCCCCGGGTTCGCGCCGGAGACGCAGATGGACGTGGGCGGTGGGACCGGCAGCGCGTTGTGGGCCGCGAGCGCGGTCTGGCCGACCCTGCGCACGGCCACCGTGCTGGAGCAGTCACCCTCGGCCATCGCCTTCGGGCGCCGGCTGGCCGGGCACGCGCCCGCCGTGGCCGTACGCGAGGCGCGCTGGCAGCAGGCGTTCGTCGACCGGAGCGCGCCCGCGCCGACGGCCGACCTGGTCACGATGTCCTATGTGCTCGGCGAGCTGTCGCCCGCCGTCCAGGAGGACGTGGTCGGCACCTTGGCCCGGGGAGCGGCCCAGGGAGCGGCCCAGGGAGCGGCCCGGGGAGCGGGCATGCTCGTGATCGTCGAGCCCGGCACGCCCGCCGGATATGCCCGGATCGCGGCGGCCCGGCGGTTGCTGGCCGCATCGGGCCTGCACGTGGTCGCCCCCTGCCCGCACGACGGCGAGTGCCCGATCCGCCCCGGCCAGGACTGGTGTCACTTCGCGGTCCGGCTCAACCGCACCGCCCTGCACCGGCGGATCAAGGACGGCACGCTGAGCTTCGAAGACGAGAAGTTCTCCTATGTCGCGGCGTCGGCCCGGCCATCGCCGCGAGCGGAGAGCCGGATCCTCCGCCACCCCGTCAAGCGCAAGGGGCTGGTCACGCTGCGCCTGTGCACGGCCGAGGACGGGCTGGCCGACCGCCCGGTCTCCAAGCGGCAGGGCGAGACCTACCGCGAGGCGCGCGACGCCGTCTGGGGTGACGCCTGGCCCATCGGCCGGGAAAGCGCGAGCCCGGCAGGTTAGGGACGCTTCCGCCCGGTTAGGGAAGCGTCCGTCAGGTATGGGCAACACGGTTCGGCCGTTCCATAGGATGGGCGCATCACGCACCGGCCAGGCGGAACATCCCAGGGCCCCGGCCCGGTGCGACGGAAGGAGCTCGACGTCAGCACCGTCGACGAAGCGTCCGGCAGACCGATGTCGCTCGCCTCTCCCACGGAGGCGAGCCGCCTCGCGGCCGCACGCCGTGCCACCCGCAACTCGAACGCCGTCCTCCGGGAGTCTCGGTGCAGCATGACAACGGTCTGACCGTCAGCCTCCAGTCGCCCGTCTCCGGGCCGCGCCTGCTGGTCGTGACCGGTGACCTGGACCATCACACCACCCCACGCCTACGGGCGGCCCTGGAGGAGGTCGAGTTCGGCCCCGGCTCCGGCCTGGTCGTCGACCTGTCCGGCCTGACCTTCTGCGACTCCACCGGCATCGCCACACTGGTCGCGGCCCACCAGCGCGCCGCCGACGTGGGCGCCGCCCTGCTCCTGGCCGGTCTGCACTCCGACATCGCCCGGGTCTTCCAGATCATGGGCCTCGACCAGCTGCTGTCCCTCTACGACAGCCCGGAAGAGGCCGTACGCGCGCTGAGCGAATAGAGGTCGTTCACAGGGGCGCGGCGACGGCGACCACGATGTTCTGCTTGATGTCGCAGTTCCTGGTGCGGCGGCAGAAACCGTCCTCCACGTTAGTGGCCCCGCCCGCGGTGCTGGCCGCCGTGTGCTGGTGGCCGCGATTGCGGGTGGGGCTGTGCAGGTTGACGATGTTCCGGTTGCGCGTGCCGTTCCCTACGGAGGTGGGGCCGTCCCCGTCGCCCCGCCCGGCCCGCGCGTACGCGGGAGCGGTGAGCAGGGCCTGCGCGGCGGCGGCCGCGACGAGGACGACGGCGAACAGCGGGACACGCCCAGATGCGCTGTGTGAAAGAAGCATCGCCACCACCCGTCCGCCCGCCCGGAATCTCGTCACACCGTAGCGTCCGGCCGGGCGCGGACGGCGTCTTCCCGCGTCCGTGTCCCGCCATGTTCTCGGCCGTTTCGCCGCGCGTCGGCGCCCGATGCTGTGTCGGCCTCCGATGCTGTGTCGGCCTCCGATGCTGCGTCGGCCTCCGATGCTGCGTCGGCCTCCGATGCTGTGTCGGCCCCGAGGTGTCAGCGTCCGATGATCACCGTGCCGCTCGTCCTGGGGGAGCTCCGCATGTGGCCCCGCAGGTTCTGGGCGCCCTTGCAGCCGGGCCTGCGCCTGCAGTTGGACGCCTGGGTGTTCACCGACGCGTCCACGCCGGAGACGATCTGCTGAGTGCCCGCCGCGTTCCACGCGTCGCCGACGAGCAGGGAGTTCAGGTTGTTCTGGCCGTTGTTGAACACGTACCGCGAATCGGCGCCGTTCCCGCCGCCACCGCCGCCCCGCCCCCGGAGGGTCGCCGCGTCGGCGGGGGAGAGCAGCGGAGAGAGCGCGACGCCCGCGCCTGCGACCGCGAGCGCGGTCAGCGCCAGCAGCCGCGCCGCGGAGCTGGTGAGCGCGTGCCGTCTCGTGTCGTGAGCCCTGAGATGAGCCCTGTGACGAGCCATGTTCTCCTGTGCCTTCCCCCGGTGACCGTCGAACAGATCCGTCCGTGTGTGGATCTGCCGGGCATCTACCCCGCACGCACGCGCCCGTCACGGTCACTGAAGGAGGATTAGGACCCCCCAACGTAAGGATCTTCCGACCTAGCTCTCTTGGAGCGATCCCCGCAGTCGCTGGGTCAGCTTGCAGAGGCGCGCTCCCCGGCGGCAGATGATGCTCTGCCCGTTCGCCACGCCGCCGACGCCGATCGTCCTGTGCTGGATGCCGGACCCGTTCCGCGCGCTGCCCACCGTCAGCTGGCTGACGTTTCGGATCCCGTTGCCGACGCGGACGCCGGCGGTGTTGCCGTTGCGGTCGCCGCTCCCTGCCGTCTGGGTGGCGGCGTGCGCGACCGTCGCGTGCGCGGCCAGCGCCGCCGTCATCACCGTGGCCGCCACCAGGGCGAGACCGCCGCGCATCAGCGGCTCACCGCCCGCCTTCGGACTCGTCGCCCGCCGGGCCGCGGGACTTGATGTGCTGCGACAGCGTGCAGAACCGGCCGCGCGGCCGGCACAGGCCGCCCTGCACGCTGCTGACCCCGCCCACGCCCGACGAGAACTGGTGGAGGACGCCCCGCAGGCGGGTGCTGCCGATCGTCACCAGGTTGCGGTTTTCCGAGCCGTTGCCCACGCGTACGGCCGAGCGGTTCCCGTTGCCGTCGCCGCCCGAGGCGTACGCGTCCAGCGGTGCGACCAGAGTGAGAGCCGGCGCGAGGGCGAGCGCGAGGGCGAGCGCCAGGGCCGGGGCCGGCGCGGGCCGTCGGCGAAGGGCGCCAGGGGATCGCGTGCGGGTGTGGATGATCGGCATCGACGTGCCTCCTACCCCGCTCGCGTGCCCGCGTCCCGGCTCCGGGGGAATTCGCAGCGGATCATTCCCCGGGCATGAAACGGCCGCCCCTCGGGTGAAGGAGCGGCCGGTCGCCGGTTATCGGCTGGTCACCTCGTAGGTCCGCAGGTAGTCGAACGTCGCGGTGGCGCCCGCCGCGTTCATCGAGATCAGGCCGATCCGCACCGGCCCGGTGCGCGGGAGCGACCAGGTGCCGCCCCAGATCCAGTGGGTGCCGTCGGTGCTCGACGCCATCCTGACGTCGTGCTCGCCGTTCTCCTGGTCGTAGTGGTAGAGCAGTCGCAGCCAGGTGGTCTGCGCGGCCGGGCCGCCGAACATCGGCGCGTTGGCGACGGCGGTGGGCGGGGTGGTGCCGGGGCGCGGGCCCTCCTTGCCGAACTCGGTCTGGTGCAGCACCGCCCCGTTGCCCTGGTTGAGGGGCAGGACCGTGTGCGTCAGCTTCAGCCACCGGTCGTCGTTCTCGTACAGCAGCAGACCGGCCTGCTGGTTGCCCTTCGTGCCGTCGAAGGTGAGCTTCGTCTCGACGGCGAAGTCGCCCTGCGGCGCGTCGCGGAGCAGGATCGACGCGGTGTTGTCGCCCTGGAACAGCTCGGCGTTCTGGGTCGGCCAGACGAGGGAGCCGTTCGACAGGGTGGCCGACGGGTTGCGGACCTTCGTCCAGCCGGTGGGCGAGCCGGTGCCGTCGAACTCGTCGGAGTACGCCGGAAGCCGCCTGCCGAGGACGGGGTCGGGCACCCGCTCGGTCACCGGCCGGTAGAGCGGCGCGGCGCCCACGTTGTCGGCGTCGGCCGGACCTCGGGTGGTCACCCCGATGGCGCCGGACGCGGGGGCGTCCGCGGGCAGCGTCATGGAGACGATCGCGACCGGGTCGCCGAGCCGGTCGGCCGACACCGACACGGTCAGCGCGTCGCCGCGCCGCTCGGCGGCGACGTTGTGCCAGGAGCCGTAGTCGAACGTGGACGGCAGCGGGCTGCGCGCCGTCGTCGTTCTGCCGTGCACCTTGGCCGTGACGACGAGCTCGCCGCGCTCGCGGTCGAGCCACGCGGTGATGTCCTTCGCGCCGTTCTCGCGGGTGATGATCAGCCCGGCGGCGGTGCCGCTCTCGCGCAGCCGCAGGTCGGCCTCCACACGGACGTCGCCCCGGACCAGGTCGTCGCTGAGCTCGCTGGTCGAGCCCTTGCCGGTGAGGTGGCCGAGCGAGTCGGGATCGGAGGCGAGCTTCCACGGCCCGGTCCACCCGGCCTTGCCCTCGTTGAACGTGCCGCCCACGGTCCAGGTGGTGACCGGCGCAGGCTGTGCCCCGGTGGACGGCCCGGCCCCGGCCCGTACGACCGGCCAGCCGTCGATCCAGTCGAGCCGGTCGATCATGAGGGGACGCCGGCTCAGGTTGCTGATCGTCGTGCCCCAGGTCGTCGTGACCGGCCCGAACTCGGGGGCCGACGAGGGAATCGCGTGGTAGACGAGCCAGTCCTGCCCGCTGAGGTCGGTCTGGACGGCGTTGTGGCCCGGGCCGACCCAGCCGTTGCCGCTGGCCGCGAGGACGATGCCGTCCTTGCTGGTCAGGTCCATGAGGTCGACACCGGTCGGGGTGGTGAACGGCCCGAGGGGGCTGTCGGCGCGGCCGACCTTGACCGTGTAGCCGCTGAACGCCCCGTCGCAGCACCCGGCGTCGGAGTAGAACAGGTAGTACCTGTCGTCGTGCCGGACGACGAAGCCGCCCTCCATGCGGCGTCCGCGGGCGATCTGCGTGACCGGGCCGGTGACCGCGGTCGCCTCGGCGTTCATCTTCGCGCCGCAGATGGTGTCGTAGCTGCCCCAGTAGAGGTAGTTGTCGCCGTTGACGTCGGTGAACATGGCCTGGTCGATGTTGCCCGTCGGGCAGCCGCTGCCGCCCGCGGGGACGATCATGCCGTGGTCGGTCCAGGGCCCGGTCGGGTGCGGGCCGGTCGCGAGCCCGACGCCGCCCGTGGAGAGCGCGTACGTCAGGTGGTAATCCCGTGTCCCAGCGGCCTCAGGAGCTTCAGGCGGATGCGGCAGGATGCCTTGGTGTGTGTGTCGGGGAGGTGTCCGTGCTGGTCAGAGGGTTTCGTCAGGCATCGGGCAGATTTACCGATTCTTTTTGTCGGATGGTTGACGTAAAAAACGGGCGAACCTTAGGTTTCCAGCGTGTCACCGACCCCCAACGGCGTGCATGCCCTCGTGCGCCGCTCCCATGAGGAGCGGGTGCTGCGCGTGCTCCGCCAGAACGGCGCACAGAGCCGCAACGAGATCGCGGCCCGGGTCGGCCTGTCGCGCACCACGGTCTCCGAGATCACCAGCGATCTCCTCGGCCGCGGGGCCATCCGCGTCGTCGACACCGACGCCGTGGAGCGGGTCGGCAGCGGCCGGCCGGCCGAGCGGCTCGCGCTCGACCCGGCCTCCGGGCAGTACATGGGCGTCGACTTCGGCCACCGCCGCGTGAACGTCCTGGTGGCCGATGCCGCGCACGACATCATCGCGTCCGGGACCGCCCGCTATGAGGAGTCGGCGCAGTGGCCCGAGCGCCTCGACGCCGGGCTCGCGCTGATCGACCGGCTGAGCGCCGACACCGGCGTCCACTACGGCGCGCTTCAGGCGATCGCCGTCGGCGTGCCGGGCTGGGGCGACCGCTCGCGCGCCGACGGTGTGGCGGAGGTGTTCGCCACCCGCTTCCACGCCGGTGTGATCGTGGACAACAACGTGCGCTTCGCCGGGCTGGCCGAGGCACTGCACGCCCAGTCCGACTCCGTACGCGACCTCATCTACCTGCGCCTTTCGGACGGCGTCGGTGGCGGCCTGGTGGTGGGCGGGCAGCTCGTCAAGGGCGCCAACGGCTACGCGGGGGAGCTCGGCCACGTGACCGCGGTCCCCGGCGGCGCGCGGTGCCGGTGCGGCAAGAACGGGTGCGTGGAGACCGTGGCGTCGGTGCCGGCGATCCTCGGGCGGTGCCGCGAGCTGGGCGTGCCCGTCGACACGCTCGACGACCTGAAGGCCGCGGTCGAGATCGCCCATCCGACCGTCGACCAGGTGCTCCGGGAGGCCGGCACGGCGGTCGGCCGGGTGCTCGGCACGGCGGCCATGACACTCAACCCCGACGAGATCGTGCTCGGCGGCGAGATCATCCGGGTCGCTCCGGCCCTGCTGCGCCAGGTCGCCGACACGGTCACCTACGAGCTGTCGTGGCGCACCGACGCGGCGCCGGTGATCCGCCCCGCCCTGCTCTCGGACGACGGAGGGGCGCGCGGGGCCATCGCCGCCCTGTTCCACGAGTCGCCGCTGCTCGCCGGATACGAAGCGAACGTCACGACGGACGGAGGCCGATAGTGGCCGTGACCAGTGCGGGCGCCACGAGGGACGGCAACGCCCCCGCCCGGCCGCGCAAGAACCGGACCTTCCTGGTCCTCAACATCATCTCGATCGTGGCCGGGATCGCGATCTGGTGGGGGCTGTCCCTGGCCGGGCTCCAGTTCCCCACTCCCGCCGAGGTCGTCTCTGCCGCCTGGAAGATGATCCAGGACGGCACGCTCGCCACCGACGTCGGCGCCTCGCTCGGGCGCGTGCTCGCGGGGTTCGCCCTCGGCTCGGTCGCGGCGGTGATCGTCGGCTTCGTCATGGGGTGGTACACGGCGGCCCGCGGCCTGTTCGAGCCGTGGATCCAGTTCTTCCGCACGATCCCGCCGCTGGCGATGCTGCCGCTGGTGCTCGTGCTGATGGGCATCGGCGAGAGCCCGAAGATCTTCGTCATCTTCCTGGCGGCGTTCCTGTCCTGCGTCATCTCCACCTACCAGGGCGTGGTCAACGTGGACAAGACGCTGATCAACGCCGCGCGGGTGCTCGGCGCGGGCGACGGGACCATCTTCCGCCGCGTCGTGGTGCCGGCCTCGACGCCGTTCATCCTCGTGGGCATGCGGGTCGGGCTCGGCTCGGCCTGGGGCACGCTGGTGGCCGCCGAGCTCCTGGCCGCGCAGGCCGGGCTCGGCCACCGGATGCAGAGCGCGCAGCTCTACTACGACCTTCCGACGATCTTCGTCGGCATCATCGCGATCGGGGTCCTCGGCCTGATCATGGACCGGCTGCTCATGATCGCCGGCAACAAGCTGACGGCCTGGCAGGAGAACCGATGAGCACTCCCAAGATTTCCGTACGCGACGTGCAGAAGGTCTTCCCGGTGGGGAAGGAGCCGTTCGTCGCGCTCGGCGGCGTCTCGCTGGACATCGCCGACAACGAGTTCGTGACCGTCGTGGGCCCCTCCGGCTGCGGCAAGAGCACGCTGCTCAACATCCTCGCCGGGCTGGAGCAGCCCACCGGCGGCGCCGCGCTGGTGGACGGGAAGCCGGTCACCGGCCCCGGCCCCGAGCGCGGCGTCATCTTCCAGCAGTACGCGTTGTTCCCGTGGCTGACCGTCCGCGAGAACGTCGAGTTCGGCATGCGCACCGCCAAGGTCCCCAAGGCGGAGCGGCGCGAGCGGGCCGAGCACTTCATCCGCCTGGTCGGCCTGGAGCAGTTCGCCGACGCGCTGCCCAAGACGCTGTCCGGCGGCATGAAGCAGCGCTGCGCGATCGCCCGCGCGTACGCGGTGAACCCGTCGATCCTGCTCATGGACGAGCCCTTCGGCGCCCTGGACGCGCTGACCCGGGTGCGGCTCCAGGAGCAGCTCCTGGAGACCTGGAGCAAGGAGCGGCGGACGGTCATGTTCATCACCCACGACGTCGACGAGGCGGTGTTCCTCGCCAACCGGGTGGTCGTCATGGCCGCCAGGCCGGGCCGCATCGCCGAGATCATCGACGTCGATCTTCCCTATCCGCGCGACGAGGACATGCGGCTGAGCCCCGAGTTCGGGGCGCTGCGCAACCGCGTCTGGCATGCGGTGTACCACCAGCGGCAGATCAAGGAGCCCGCGAAATGAAGAAGACCCTCCTGGCCGCCGCGGCGGTCGTCATGGCACTGTCGGCGGCGGCCTGCGGGTCGGACTCCGCCGGGTCGGGCGGTGCGGACGGCGCCACCCACGTGAACTTCGGCTACATCGCCGACTTCAACGGCGCGAGCCTGCTCGCCGTCGCCGACAAGCAGGGCCTGTGGAAGAAGCACGGCCTCGATCCCAAGGTCAGCGTGTTCACCAACGGCCCGCTGCAGATCCAGGCGCTGGGCACCGGCGACCTCGACTTCGGCTACATCGGCCCCGGCGCCATGTGGCTCCCCGCGTCCGGCAAGGCCAAGGTCGTCGCGCTGAACACGCTCGGCAACGCCGACCGCGTCATCGCCCAGGCCGGCATCACGTCGATGGACCAGCTGAAGGGCAAGACGATCGGCGTGCCCGAGGGCACCTCCGGCGACATGATCCTCACCCTCGCGCTGAAGAAGGCCGGGATGACCAAGGACGACGTCAAGATCGTCCCGATGGACGCGTCCACGATCGTGTCGGCGTTCACCTCCAAGCAGATCGACGCGGCAGGCTTCTGG
Source organism: Microbispora sp. CL1-1 (assembly GCF_012034195.1). NCBI lineage: Bacteria > Bacillati > Actinomycetota > Actinomycetes > Streptosporangiales > Streptosporangiaceae > Microbispora > Microbispora sp. CL1-1. Next base: position 37,996 of record NZ_JAATEK010000035.1, on the reverse strand, counting down.
TATCCGGCCATCTCCACGATCAAGAAGACCGTGCCCGACCTGGTCGAGCTGGCCAAGAACGAGGACTTCGCCGACACCGTGTCGTTCCCGACCGCGTTCGTCGCCGGCAACGACGTCGTCGCCAAGGAGAAGGACAAGACCGAGAAGGTCATCGGCGTGCTGCGCGACGCCATCCAATATCGCAGCGAGCACCTCGACGAGACCGTGGCCGCGACCGCCGAGATGCTGAAGCTGCCCGCCGACCAGGTCAAGGCCGACGCCGCGAACTCGAAGGTGCTGTCGCTGTCCGACCTCGACGGCTACACCAAGGACGGGACGATCGACAAGTGGCTCAGCGGGATGGGCGACTACTTCGTCAGCGCGGGCAAGCTGCCCTCGGCCGTCGACCCGAAGACGTACTACACCGGCGATCTGTTCACGGGCGCCGCCCAATGACGCGTCCGGTGAACGTCCTGTTCCTGATGACCGACCAGCACCGGGCCGACACCCTGGGCGCGTACGGCAACCGCCTCGCCGCCACCCCGGTGCTGGACGAGCTGGCCCGGACCGGGACGCGATTCGACCGCTGGTACACCCCCACCGCGATCTGCACGCCGGCGCGGGCGAGCCTGCTCACCGGGCAGGCGCCGTTCCGGCACAAGCTGCTCGCCAACCACGAGCGGAACGTCGGCTACATCGAGGACCTGCCCGGCGACCAGTGGACGTTCTCCACGGCCCTGCGCGACGCCGGATACAACTGCGGGCTCATCGGCAAGTGGCACGTCGGGCACCACCGGCGGGCGGCCGACTTCGGGTTCGACGGGCCCGACCTGCCCGGGTGGCACAACCCCGTCGACCACCCCGACTACCTGGACTATCTCAAGGCCAACGACCTGCCGCCGTACGAGATCCACGACCGCATCCGCGGCACGCTGCCGAACGGCGGGCCGGGCAACCTGCTCGCCGCGCGGCTGCGCCAGCCGGTCGAGGCGACGTTCGAGCACTACCTCGCCACCCGGGCGATCGAGATGCTGGAGCGGTACGCCGCCGAGCCGAAGCCGTTCTTCCTGCAGCTCAACTTCTTCGGGCCGCACCTGCCGTACATCGTGCCGGACGAGTATTTCGACATGTTCGACCCGGAGCTGGTAGAGCTGCCCAAGTCGATCGCCGAGACCTTCGCCGGCAAGCCGCCGGTGCAGGCCAACTACAGCGCGCACTGGACGTTCGACACCATGCCGCTTGAGGTGACGCGCAAGCTCATCGCGGTCTACTGGGGCTACGTCGCGCTCATCGACATGGAGATCGGCCGGGTCATGGACGCCATGCGGCGCCTCGGCCTGGACGACGACACGGCCGTGTTCTTCACCTGCGACCACGGCGAGTTCACCGGCGCCCACCGGCTGCACGACAAGGGCCCGGCGATGTACGAGGACATCTACCGCACGCCCGGCCTGCTGCGGATCCCCGGCCAGGAGCCCGGGGTCGTCCGCACCGAGTTCGTCAGCCTGCTGGACTGCACGGCGACGATCCTGGAGCTGGCCGGGATCGACCCCGCCCCGGCGGTCGACTCGCGCAGCCTCGTGCCGCTGGCCTCCACCCGCGAGGTGCCGTGGGAGGAGGACATCGTCTGCGAGTTCCACGGGCACCACTTCCCGTACCCGCAGCGGATGATCAGGACAGACCGCTACAAGCTGGTCGTCAACCCCGACTCCACCAACGAGCTGTACGACCTGCTCACCGACCCGGACGAGCTGCTCAACGTCTACAACCACCCCGAGATGGCGGAGGTGCGCGGACGGCTGATGCGGCGGCTCTACCAGGTGCTGCGCGACCGGGGCGACAACTTCTATCACTGGATGACCTCGATGTACGACGTCGGCGACGTTTCCTACGACCCCACGTTGAGCGGGCTTGACGAGGCGACCTACCGATGAGCAGGCGTCCGAACATCGTCATGATCCTGACCGACGACCACGCGTCGCACGCGGTCAGCGCGTACGGCTCGGTCGTCAACCGGACGCCGCGGATCGACGAGATCGCGGACCTCGGCGTCCGGTTCGACAACTGCTTCGCGACGAACGCGCTGTGCTCGCCGAGCCGGGCCAGCATCCTGACCGGCACCTACTCGCACGTGAACGGCGTCTCGACGCTGGTCACGCCGATCGACGCGGCGCAGCCGACGTTCGTGAGCCAGTTGAAGGCGGCCGGATATCGCACGGCGATCGTCGGCAAGTGGCACATGGGGGACGGCCCGGGGCACAACCCCCAGGGGTTCGACTACTGGGACGTGCTGATCGAGCAGGGGGAGTATTTCGACCCGTCGTTCCTGTCGGAGGACGGCCTGCGGACCGTACCCGGCTACGCCACCGACCTCATCACCGACATGGCGCTGAGCTGGGCCGACTCGCTCGACGGCGACGACCCCTACTGCCTGCTGATCTACCACAAGGCGCCGCACCGCCCGTGGGAGCCCGACGACAAGCACGCGGGGATGTACACCGACCCCATCCCCGTTCCGTCCACGTTCGACGACGACTACGCGACACGCTCGTCGTCGGCCCGGCGGGCCGCCATGCGGATCGCCGAGCACCTCAACGCCGAGGACCTCAAGCAGGACCCGCCGGAGGGGCTGTCGTACGAGGAGCTGGCGCTGTGGAAATACCAGCGCTACATGGAGGACTACCTGGCCGTCGTCGCGTCGGTGGACGACAACGTCGGCCGGGTGGTCGACTGGCTGCGCGAGCGCGGCGACTTCGACGACACGCTGCTCATGTACTGCTCCGACCAGGGCTTCTTCCTGGGCGACCACGGCTGGTTCGACAAGCGGTTCATGTACGAGGAATCGCTGCGGATGCCGCTCGTGCTGAGCTATCCGCGGCGCATCCCGGCCGGCCAGGTGCACACCGGGATCGTCACGAACGTCGACTTCGCGCAGACCGTGCTGGACGCCGCCGGGGTGCCGCACCACCCCCGGATGCAGGGCCGCAGCTTCCTCGCCGACCTGACCGGCGAGCCGGGCCCGCCGCCCGCGGAGGGCATGTACTACCGCTACTGGGAGCACGACGACGTCTTCCACAAGGCGCCGGCCCACTACGGCTACCGGACGTCCCGCTACAAGATCATTTATTTCTACAACGACGGCATGGGCATCCCCGGCACGGGCGCGTTCACGTACCCGGGCGAGTGGGAGCTGTACGACCTGGAGGCCGACCCGGAGGAGCTGCGCAACGTCTACGACGACCCGGCCTACCGGGAGATCCGCGAGGAGATGAAGGTGCGCATGTGGCACGCCCAGGCGGCCCTCGGCGACGAGCCGCACCCCAGCCAGCCGGTCCCCGAGGGTATTTGATGTCCTGCTGCACGCCCGCCACCCCGGGACTGCCCCAGGAGCCGGTGCGCTTCACCGCGGAGGGACGGCATGCGGTCGAGCAGGTGCGCCTGCCCGGCGGCGAGTTCCGGATGGGCGACGCCACCGGCGACGGCAACCCCGGCGACGGCGAGGGGCCCGTCCACGCGGTCACCGTGGCGCCGTTCTCGATCGACGCCACGACCGTGACGGTCGCGGACTTCGCCGCCTTCGCCGACGCGACCGGCTACCGCACCGAGGCGGAGGAGTACGGCTTCTCCGCCGTCTTCCACCTGGCGATGCGCGCCCACCCCGACGACGTGATGGGGCCGGTGCCCGGCACCCCATGGTGGGTGGGCGTGCGCGGCGCCGACTGGCGGCACCCCGCCGGACGGTTGTCGCAGGCCGAGCCCGACCACCCAGTGGTCCACGTGAGCTGGAACGACGCGATGGCCTACTGCTCGTGGGCGGGCCGACGGCTGCCCACGGAGGCCGAGTGGGAGTACGCCTCCCGGGGCGGCCTCGACGGCGCCCGCTACCCGTGGGGGAACGACCTGCCGCGGGACGAGTGGCGGGTGAACATCTGGCAGGGCGTCTTCCCCACGGAGAACACCCTGGACGACGGCTATCTGACGACCGCTCCGGTGCGCGCGTTCGCGCCCAACGCGTACGGGCTGTGGCAGACGGTGGGGAACGTCTGGGAGTGGTGCGCGGACTGGTACGCGCCCGACTACTACGTCTACTCGCCCTCGGACAACCCGCGCGGCCCGCTGCGCGGCAGGGCCCGGGTGCTGCGCGGCGGCTCGTTCCTGTGCCACGACTCCTACTGCAACCGCTACCGGAACTCGGCGCGCTCGTCGAACACTCCCGACTCCTCGATGGCCAACGCCGGGTTCCGTACGGTCGCTCTGTGACCGGACGCCCCGCATCGCCGGGTGCGGGGCGTCCGGTGGTTCAGGGGTTCCCCGGCTCGGGGGCTCAGGGGCTCAGGGGCTCAGGTGCTCGGGGGCTCAGGGGCTCAGGGGAGCGTGGCGAGGAACGGCTTGACGGTCCTGGAGAAGTTCCAGTTGTTCGCGGCGTCCCAGTTGATCGACCAGGTCATCGCGCCCCTGATGTCGGGGTAGGCCTGCGCGGGGACGAACGACCCGCAGCCGGTGCGCCGCGCCAGGCAGTTCAGGGCGTTGGTGACCGTGCCGGGGGAGACGACGCCGCCGCCCGCCGCGCCGGGACCGGCCGGCAGGCCGAGCGCGACCTGGTCGGGGCGCAGGCCGTTCTGCAGCTGGATGCAGGCCAGCGCGGTCATGAAGTCCACCGTCCCCTGGCCATAGACCCTCTGGTCGCAGCCGAGCATCGTGCCGGAGTTGTAGTACTGCATGTTGACGACGGTGAGGATGTCCTTGATGCTCAGGGCGAGCTTGAAATACTCCATGCCGGTCGACTGCATGTCGATGGTCTGCGGGGCCATCATGATGATCAGCCCGGAGCCCGCCTTCGCCCGCAGGTCGCGCAGCGCCTGGGCCATGTAGGTGGCGTTGAGGCCGTTCTCCAGGTCGATGTCGACGCCGTCGAAGCCGTAGCTCTGCATGATCGAGTAGACCGAGTTCGCGAACGCCGTGGCCGCGGACGAGCTCGCCACCTGCACGCGGCCCGCCTCGCCGCCGATGCTGAGGATGACCCTCTGGCCGCGCTGCCTGAGCGCCTGCACGTCGGCCTTGAACTGGGCCTCGGTGTATCCGCCGACGGCGGCGGCCAGGCCGGAGTCGAGGGCGAACGTCACCTGGCCCGGCGTGGTGGTCGCCTCTCCGAACGCGATCGCGACGACGTCGTAGTCGCGCGGCACCTGCGACAGCTTGAGCTCGACGGCGGGGTTGACGAAGTTGTGCCAGTAGCCGGTGAGGATGTGCCGGGGGCAGCGCCCCGCCCGAGGAGCACCCGGTGGTCGTGCCGGTGACGGCGGCGCTCGCCGCCGACTCGCCCGCGGAGTTGTACGCCCTGACGGTGTAGGTGTGGGTGGTGCAGGCGCCGAGCGAGCCGATCGTCGCGGTGGTGCCGGTGACCTGGGCCCGCTGGACCGTGCCCTCGTAGACGCGGTAGCCGGTCACGGCGCCGCTCGACGCGCCCCACGACAGCGAGATCGACGTGCCGGTGGTGCCGGTGACCGAGGGGGCGCCGGGCTGACCGGGCGTGCCGGTGCCCGCGCCGGTCGTGGCCGAGACGGCGGCGCTCGCCGCCGACACGTTGCCCGCCGCGTCCCGCGCCCTGACCGTGTAGCTGTACGTCGTGCCCGAGGCCAGGCCGCCGTCGGTGTACGTCGTCCCCGTCACGGTGGTGACGAGCTGCGAGCCGCGGAAGACCTGGTAGCCGGTCACGCCGACGTTGTCGGTGGAGGCGTTCCACGCGAGCGACACGCTGCTCGACGTCGTGCCGGTCACCCGCAGGTCGCCCGGGACACTGGGGGCCGTCGTGTCGCCGCCGCTGCCGCCGATCGGCTTCCACAGCGCCGGGACGATCGGCGGCTCCCAGCCGGTCAGCGACGTGTGCGCCTGGATGCACTCGTAGTCGGTGCCGTCGTACGTCACGCGTGCGCCCACGGCGTACCAGGTGTTGGGCGCCCAGGCCGCGTACGCGAGCACCGCGCGGGGCGCGGCCGACGCGGGGGCCGGGCCGGCTCCGACTCCTGCCAGACAGAGGCCCAACGCGAGCAACACCGCGCTGAGCAGCCGTTTCCTCATCAATGCCGTCCTTCCGGGGTGCCGATCGGCGTCCGCGAAAAGGCGTCGGGTGACACGACGGCCGGTCGCGTGACCTTTCCTCTCTTAGGAAAGTTTCCTAATAGTTTTGGCGCGAGCGTAACCCCGGAAAGACGGCCGTACAAGACCCGAACCCGAAGTGGTGGGGCCCGGAATGATGGCTGCACCTGTGATAGTCGCGCCCATCATTACTTCCTGGGCGTCTGCGATCGGGGAGGCCACGTGCACGGAGGCACCGGTCGACGTGCCTCGGCTGGAGCGCCTGGAACACCTGCGCGGGCTGCTGCCCAGCGGCAAGGTCGGCGCACTCCCAAGCTGCTCCTGTTCGCGCGCTCGGGGTTCTCCCCCGCGCTGCTCCGCCTCGCCGACAGACGGCCCGACGTGGAGCTCGTCGACCTGGGCCGTCTGTACGGCGGAGCGTGAGACTCCCGGCTACTTGCCGAAACCGGCGGTCAGGCCGCTGAGCAGCTGACGGCGGCCGACCGTGTAGAGGATCAGAATCGGCAGGATGGTCAGCACGACGGAGGCCAGAACGGCGGGCACGTTCACGCCGTACGGGCCGCCCTGGAACGCCGCCAGAGCCAGCGGCAGCGTGCGCTTGTCGGGGCTCTGGGTGAGGATCAGCGGCAGCAGGAACCCGTTCCAGACCTGCAGCGCGTTGTAGATCGACACCGTCACCACGGCCGGTCGCGTGAGCGGGAAGGCCAGGCCCCACAGGGTCTTCCACTCGGTCGCGCCGTCGAGCCGCATCGACTCGAACAGCTCCTTCGGCACGTCCCTGATGAAGTTGGACAGCACCAGCACCGACAGCGGGATCGCGAACGCGACCGACGGCAGCACCAGACCCGTCAGAGAGTCGTAGAGGTGCAGCTTGATGATGATCAGGTAGACGGGGATGACCGTCGCCTGCAGCGGGATCGCCAGGCCCATGAGGAACAGCGAGTTCACGCCGCGCAGGAAGCGGCTGGCGCCACTGCTGCGGACGATCGCGTACGCCGCCATGAACGAGAACAGCACCGACGGGATCACGGTGCCGATGGCGACGAGAAGGCTGTTCAGGAAGTACAGCGGGAAGTCCATCTCGATGACGAGACGGTAGTTGTCCAGCGTGGGATCGCTGGGCGGCGCGAACGGGTTGGTCAGGTAGTAGTTGGACTGCGTCTTCAGACTGGTGATCACGATCCAGTAGATCGGGATGATCACGATGGCCAGCCACAGCCAGCCCACCAGCCCACCCAGCCAGTTCGGGCGCTGCCGGCTCTTCGCCGGACGGCGTCCGTGCGCCCCGGACGTGGCGGGGCGCTTGGCCGCCCTCGATGTGTGGGTCGCCGTCACGGTCAGGCCCCTTCCAACTGACTGGCGTAGGGGTCGCGGCCGCCGATGCGGCGTAGCAGCAGCGCCAGGCCGAGGCCCACGAGGACGAGGATGACGCCGATCACGCAGGCCGCGCCCATGAGGTTGGCCTGGAAGCCGCGCTTGTACATGTCAAGCGCGAGCGCGCGGGTGGCGTCGCCGGGACCGCCCTCGGTCAGCACGAAGATCAGGTCGAAGAAGGTCAGGGAGCCGACGAGCATCAGCGTCGAGGACGTGATGATCGTGTACTTGAGCTGCGGCAGCGTGATGCTGAAGAACATGCGGACGCGCCCCGCGCCGTCCAGCTCCGCGGCCTCATAGAGCGAACGCGGAATCTGCCGCACACCGCCCTGGTAGAGGAGCGAGTGGAACGGGATGTACTGCCACGACACCACGAAGATCACGACGCCGAAGGCCAGGCCGGGCTCGCCGAGCCAGTCCTGGGTGAGGAAGTCGATGCCCAGCCCGGCGCCGAGGCCGAAGTTCGGGTCGAGCAGCGCCTTGAAGGTGATCGCGATGGCCGCGGAGCTGAGCAGCAGCGGGATGAAGTACAGCACTGCGAGCAGCTCGCGGTAGCGCTGGTGGCCCGCCAGGAACACGCCGATCAGGATGCTGGCCGGGGTCTGGAAGCCCCAGGAGAGCAGCATGATCAGGAACGTCACCCACAGCGCGTGCGGCAGGCCGGGGTCGGTGAGCACCTGCCGCCAGCTGTCGAACCCGGTCAGCTGGATCTCGCCCAGCGTGTCCCAGGAGGTGAAGCTGAGCAGCAGCACACCTATCAGTGGGATCAGCGCGAAGACGGCGAAGGCCACCAGGGCCGGCACGGCCAACCATGGCAGGACGCCGCCGCCGCGGCGCGAAGCGGCGGCGGGCGACGTCCTTCGAGCGGAAATAGCAGCCATGCTTACTTACCGATGACCGCGTTCATGTTCGTGGCGAAGTCCTGCGGCGAGATCGACAGCTGGAACAGCTTGGCGATGTTGTCGAGCAGCACCTCGGCCGCGGTCGGGCTGAGCGCCTGGTCCCACGACTGGGCGAAGACCTTGGCGTTGCTGGCGACGCCGTAGATGAAGTTCAGGAACTCGGCGTCCTTGGAGCCGGCGAACAGCTTGTCGGAGCCCTTGACGATCGGCACACCGCCGGTCTCGACCCACTGCTTCTGCTCTTCGTCGTCGAGCACGCCGGTGGCGAAGAACTTCTTGGCGATCTCCTTCTGCTCGGGGGTCGCCTTGGAGGAGATCGACAGGTACTGGCCGGGGTTGCCGACGGTGTTGCTCGGGTCGCCCTTGCCGCCGTCGACGCCGGGGAAGTTCATCCAGCCGAGGCCGCCGCTGGAGACGATGTCGCCGCCCTGCTCCTGCTGGATGCCGTACGACCAGCTGCCGTGCAGCATCATCGCGGCCTTGCCGGTGTAGAGCAGCGCCTGGTCGGCGTTGGAGTCGGCGGTGACGGAGGAGAAGCCCTTGATGAAGGCGTTGGCCTTGATCAGCTCCTGCATCTTGGTCAGGGCCTCGATGGAGGCGGGGTTGTTCCAGGCGTCCTTCTCGCCGTCGAAGACGGCCTGGAACACCTCGGGGCCGCCGATGCGGTCGAAGAGGAACTCCAGCCACATCATGTTGGTCCAGCGCGACTGGCCGGCGAGGGAGAACGGCGCGATCCCCGCGTCGTTGAACTTCTTCACCAGGTCGAGGATGTCGCCGTACGACTGCGGCGGCTGCGCCCCGACCTTCTCGAAGACCTTCTTGTTGTAGAACAGGACGATCGGCTGCACGGTCTCGCACGGCATCGCGTAGATCTTGCCGTCGATCGTCGCGGCGCCGAAGGCGCCGGGGAACAGCCGGTCCTTGACGGCGGCGTTCTCGTCGAACCACGAGGTGAGGTCCTCGACCTGGCCGGCCTGCACGTAGCTGCGCAGACCGCCGCCGCCCCAGCCCCAGATGATGGTGGGCGCCTGGCCCGCGCCGATCGCCGTCTTGATCTTCGTCTTGTACGCGTCGTTCTGGACCGTGGTGATCGCGATCTGGCCGTTGGGGTTGGCCTTGTTGAACCGCTCCACCGCCGCGGTGCGGGGGGCTTCTCCGGGCGGGCCCTGGAGGAACCAGTAGGTGGCCTTGCCGCCGCCCCCGCCCCCGTCGCCGCCGGCGGCACCGCCACCGGATCCGCCGCCGGAAGGGGCTGGACCGGACGTGCCGCAGGCCGCCAACGCGGCACCGAGGGGGAGGCCCATGGAGAGGGTGAGGAAGTTGCGGCGGGATGGTGTCCTGGACTCCACGCTGATCTCCGTACGTCGAACGCCGAGGCTGGCCGCGGCTCGTTGAAAAAACTCGGACGCGGCAGGGGGGCGACGTGGATCGGCACCCCGGTGCCACAGTCCACTCCTTCTTGAAGTCAGCTCGTTCGAAACATTTCGACACAAGCCGCGTGGCACGCCAATCTAGATTTGCGATACCTCACTGTCAAGAGCGCTCTCACGACCTCCCCAGCTTGACGTGAGGCGTGTGTAAAGTACCGACGAACAGGCGTCACGCTCGGCGATCACGGTTGACCGAAAGTTTAGCGATAGAACCGCCCCGGACGCCGAAATGTTTCGAAACCTTTTTGAGGAGAGCACATGACGGCCCCAGATCGGACGCACACGGCGGACGGGACGCTCCGGGCATGGCAGGACCGGACACTCCCCGTGGCCGATCGGGTCGAGGCCCTCCTCGCCGAGATGACGCTTGAGGAGAAGATCGGCCAGCTCGGCAGCAGGTGGATCGGCAACGACATGCAGGCGCAGGAGGAGATCGAGCCCGAGAACGCGCTCAATGTGGCCCCCATGCAGGACGTCTTCGCCGCCTCGGGCACGGTGCCTATAGAGGAGGCCGCACGCAATGGGCTCGGCCACCTGACCCGGGTGTTCGGCAGTGCTCCGGTGACTCCGGCGGAGGGCGCGGCCGAGGTGGTGCGGCTGCAGCGCGAGGTGGTGAAGCACTCCAGACTCGGCATCCCGGCGTTGGTCCACGAGGAATGCCTCACGGGTTTCACGACTTATGGTGCGACCGTATATCCGGCCGCGATCGCCTGGGGCGCGACCTTCGATCCCGAACTGGTCGAGCGGATGGCCGCCGCGATCGGCAGGGACATGCGGGCCGTGGGCGCCCACCAGGGCCTGTCGCCGGTGCTCGACGTGGTGCGCGACTACCGCTGGGGCCGGGTCGAGGAGACCATGGGCGAGGATCCGTACCTCGTCGCGATGCTCGGCTCCGCCTACGTACGCGGCCTGGAGAGCGCCGGGATCATCGCCACCCTGAAGCACTTCGCCGGTTACTCCGCGTCGCGGGCGGCCCGCAACCACGGCCCGGTGCCGATGGGCCGGCGCGAGCTGATGGACATGATCCTGCCGACGTTCGAGACCGCCATCGCCGAGGGCGGCGCGCGCTCGGTCATGAACTCCTACTCCGACGTGGACGGCGTGCCCGCCGCCGCCGACCCGTGGCTGCTGACCGAGGTGCTGCGCGACGAGTGGGGGTTCACCGGCACGGTCGTGTCGGACTACTGGGCGATCGCGTTCCTCGCGAAGATGCACCAGGTCGCCGCGGACCACGAGGAGGCCGGGGTGCTCGCGCTGACCGCGGGCATCGACGTCGAGCTGCCCGACACGCTCGGCTACGGCCGGCACCTGGCCGAGCGGGTGCGGCGGGGCGAGGTGCCCGAGGAACTGGTCGACCGGGCCGCGCGCCGCCTGCTCACCCAGAAGGTGCAGCTCGGGCTGCTCGACCCGGACTGGACGCCGGAGGGGTCGGTGGCCGGCGCGGACGCCGTGGACCTCGACTCTCCGGCCAACCGGGCGCTCGCCAGGGAGCTGGCCGAGCGGTCGATCGTGCTGCTCGACGCGGGCGACGCGCTGCCGCTGCTCGGAGAGGGGCGCCAGGGGCCCCGCCGGGTGGCCGTGGTCGGGCCCTGCGCCGACGACCCGCGCACGTTCATGGGCTGCTACGCCTTCCCCAACCACGTGCTGCCCCGCTATCCGAAGCTCGGGCTCGGGCTGGAGGCGCCGAGCCTGCTCGACGCGCTGCGGGCCGAGCTGCCGGACGCCGAGATCGTCCACGAGCGGGGCTGCGACTGGCGGGAGGAGGACCGCTCCGGTTTCGCCGCCGCGCTCGCGGCCGCCCGTGAGTCCGACCTGTGCGTGGCCGTCGTCGGCGACCTCGCCGGGCTGTTCGGGCAGGGCACCTCGGGCGAGGGCTGCGACGCCGAGGACCTGAGGCTGCCGGGAGTCCAGGAGGACCTGCTGGTCGAGCTGGCCGCCACCGGCACGCCGGTCGTGGTGGTCGTGGTGTCGGGCCGGCCGTACGCGCTGGGGCGGGTCAGCGAGGGGGCGGCCGCGCTCGTCCAGGCGTTCATGCCGGGCGAGGAGGGCGGGGCGGCCATCGCCGGCGTCCTGTCCGGCCGCGTGCAGCCCAGCGGGAAGCTGCCGGTGCAGATCCCGCGGACCCCGGGCGGGCAGCCGGGCACCTACCTGCAGCCGCCGCTGGGCTCCGACAGCCACGGCATCAGCAACATCGACCCGACCCCGCTGTTCCCGTTCGGCTACGGCGCGTCCTACACCACCTTCGAGATCGGCGACCTGGAGATCGATGGCGAGGAGGTGCCCACCGACGGGGAGTTCACCGTGTCGGTGCGGGTGCGCAACACCGGCGAGCGGGCGGGCGAGGAGGTCGTCCAGCTCTACCTGCACGACGTGCTCGCGCAGGTGACCCGGCCGATGCGGCAGCTCGCCGGGTTCGCCCGGGTGCGGCTCGCACCCGGCGAGAGCGCGCGGGCGACCTTCACCGTGCACGCGGACAGGACCGCCTTCACCGGCCGCGACCTGCGGCGGATCGTCGAGCCCGGGGACATCGACGTCTACGTCGGCACCTCCGCGTCGGACCTGCCGTGCCGGGGCCGGGTGCGGCTGACCGGCCCGCTGCGCCACGTCGGCCACGACCGGCGGCTCGTCACCCCCGTGGACGTGCGACCGGCCGAGAGCCCCGATCAGGGAGGAACAGATGCCGCCCAGTCGTAGGCGGGCCACACTCGCCACGGTCGCGGCCTCGGCGGGGGTGTCGGTCGCGACCGTGTCGAAGGTGCTCAACGGCCGCAGCGACGTCGCGCCGGAGACGCGTTCCCTGGTGCTGTCGCTGCTGGCGCAGCACAACTACATCGCGCCGCCGCAGCGCCGGGGCGATACCGCGCCCGACACGATCGAGGTGGAGTTCGACGCGGACCTCAACGCGTACTCCACCGAGATCGTCCAGGGCGCGGTGCAGGCCGGGGCCGATCTCGACGTGGCCGTGGTGGTGAGCATCCGGCGCGACGCCGACCGCACGGGAGGGTGGGCGCGTGACCTGGTCGCGGCCGGACGCCGGGCGCTGGTCGCCGTCACCGGCGAGCTGACCGCCGTGCAGCTCACCGCCCTGGCCCGGGCGCGGCTGCCCCTCGTCGTGATCGACCCGCTGAACCTGCCGAGGGCCCGGGTGACCAGCGTCGGCTCGACGAACTTCGCCGGTGGCATGGCCGCGACGCAGCACCTGCTCGCGCTCGGTCACCGGCGCGTCGCCTATCTGGGCGGCCCGGCCACCGCGGCCTGCAACCAGGCCCGGCTGCACGGCTATCGGGCCGCGATGGAGGCCGCGGGCGCGCCCGTCCTGCCCGGGTACGCGCGGGCCGGAACCTTCCACTACCACGACGGCGTGACGGGCGGGGCGGCCCTGCTCGACCTGCCGGAGGCGCCCACGGCGATCTTCGCGGGCTGCGACGACATCGCGCTGGGCGTGCTCGAAGCGGCCCGGGCCCGGGGGCTGCGCGTGCCCGATGACCTCAGCATCGTGGGCTTCGACGACACGCAGATCGCCCGGATGGCCTCGCCGCCCCTGACCACCGTGCGGCAGCCGCTGCGGGAGATGGGCGCCGTCGCGGTCCGTACGGCGCTGCGCCTGGCGGCCGGGGAGCAGGTCGAGTCGCATCACGTCGAGCTCGCGACGGAGCTGGTGGTGCGCGGCTCGACCGCACCCGCGGCGCACACTGGAGGGTGAGCCCCGGGAAGCAATCGGCCGGAGCGAACGTTGCACAGTGCAAACGATGCCGTGCAAACGATGCCGTGCACATGATGCCGTGCAATTGACGCGGGAAAGTTGGTGGTCTCCATGACCGTCCAGGCAAAGGCACTCATCTCGCTCCTGCCCTCCGACCAGGGTGGCCTGCCGCACGAACTGCCCTCCCGCACGCAGTCGCTGGTGATCTGCGCCGACGCGGGGGAGTACGGCAGCGGAGCGAGCCGTCCCTTCCAGGCGGCGATCACGTCGGACGACGAGGAGCCGCTGATCCCGGGTGACCGCCTGCACGTGGTGACCATCGCGACCAACGACGACGACGCGGTCCTGTATCTGCGCCCCGGAGAGCGCTTCCGCCTGTGGTGCGGCCACGACGTCGGCACCGGCATCGTCTCCCGCCGCGTGATCTGAGCATCCGGCTGATCTGAGGGTCCGGGTGATTCGGGCCTCCGGGTGATCTGAGCGCGCCCTGGCGGTCCGCACCGCGGCCGTGTCCCAGCCGATCACATAGGCTTGAATCGTGCCCGCGACCTGCGGGAACGGGGGCCTGCGCCGCGGGGGGAGGCGGAAGATGGCCGAACAGTCGCTACCACTCGCCGCACACCTGCGGCTGCGCACACACGACGTCGACGAGGCCTGCAGACTGGTCGGGAACGACCTCGGCGTCCACGGACTGCGCCCGGTGGATCCGGAGATCCGGCTCGACGCCCGCCTGAACGGGGTCGCGTTCGACGGAGTCGGGCTCTATTCGCTCGGCTACGGCACGGAGGTGCTGATCACACCGCAGCCGGTGGACGACTATCTGCTCGTCGAGATCCCGCTGAGCGGCGCCGCCGAGGTGTCGCAAGGCCGGGAGCGGATCGTGGCGACGCCCGAGCTCGCCTCGGTGCTGTCGCTGACCCGGCCCATGTGCATGCGGTGGCCCTCCGGGCTCGAATCGCTGATCGTCCGCTTCGACCGCGCCGCGCTCGAAGCCCACCTCGGCAGGCTCATGGGGCGCACCCCGCGCAGGCCGCTCACCTTCTCCCTCGGCATGGACCTGACCCGGCCGCCCGTACGGTCATGGCTCTCGGTCGTCGAGCTGCTCAGACGGGAGGCCGAGACCGGCGGGGCCATGCTGGAGCAGCCCGTCGCGCTCCGGCAGCTGGAGGGGCTGCTGATGACCCAGCTGCTGCTGGCCCAGCCCAGCAACTACAGCGAGGCGCTGTCGGGCGCCCAGCCCCGGGTCGCACCGACGGCGGTGGAACGGGCCGTCGAGCTGATCGAGGCGCGGGCGGCGGAACCGCTCACGGTGGAGGAGATCGCCGAGGCGGTGGGCGTCGGCGCGCGGGCGCTTCAGGAGGGGTTCCGGCGTCAGCTGGAGACGACGCCCATGAGCTACCTGCGGGAAGTGCGCCTCGACCGGGTGCGGGCCGAGCTCATGGTCGGGGATCCGGGCGCCACCACGGTCACCGACGTCGCCTATCGCTGGGGGTTCGTCCATCTGGGGCGGTTCGCGCTCGCCTACCGCCGGCGTTTCGGGGAGTCCCCGTCGGAGACGCTGCGCCGCGGAACGCGGGATGTTCTCAGCGGGCCGGCAGGTCCGCCCACCAGGTGATCGTGCCGGAGGGCCCGCTCCGGGCGCCGTGCCGGATGGCGAGGGCGTCGACGACGACGCCGCCGCGCCCGCACTCGCCCGGGGCCGCCTCGGCACCCGGCCACACCGGGGCCGCCCCGGCGTCGGTGACCTCGACCCGGATGATGTCGTGATCGCCCTCCGCGCAGCGGAGGAGCCGGAATTCGGCCGGCGGCAGGGCGTGGAGCACGGCGTTGGTCACCATCTCGGAGATCACCAGCACGGCCTCCTGCGCGGCGGTCCCGGGCGTCCCCCAGGCCGTCAGCACGCCGAGCGCGCGGTGTCGTACGGCGCCGACCTCCTGTGGAGTGTGCGGCACCGGACACGTGTATTCGTCGAGGACCGACTCGTCCGTACGGACGTCGGCGCGGTCCATGGTCTGCGAGTTCATCGTGTCGTGCTCCTTGGTCACCAGCGGGCACCTTCCGTGGCGAAGCGCCCCGCCCTTCCATGCGCGGTGCGTCAAACGGTCGGAAAGAGCGTCACTTATCGCAGATTAGGCAGGCCATACGAATGGTCGCTATCCCCAAGGCGAGGGCGGGTATCCGCATAACGAACCATTACCCGGACGCCTGTGCGGGCTCCGGTCCGTACGGGTCCGGCGGGGCCCGCGGGACGGGCCGGGGCCGCCGGGAGACGGGAAAGGTCAGTGCGCGGGCGTCGGCTTCGGGGCGCTCAACCGCTGACGCCGGAGCTGCTCGGCGAACTCCCTGGCCATCGCGAGCTGCTCGCGCAGCCTGTCGGCGCGTTCCGCGACCGCCCGCTCGAAGAGCTGCAGCCGGGCGACCAGGCCGGGATCGTCGTCGCCGCGCGCGAGCCGGTCGGTGATCTCCAGCAGGTCGCGCATCTCCTCCAGCGTGAACGCCAGCGGCTTCATCCGCCGGATCAGCGCCAGGCGCTGCACGTCCTCCTCGCTGTAGAGCCGGAAACCGCCCTGCGTGCGGGCGGGCACGACCAGGCCGACCTCTTCGTAATGGCGGATCGTGCGCAAAGACAGCCCGAGCCGCTCGGCGACCTCGCCGATCTGCACCAGACCTTCAGGCATCGCTCCGCTCACCTTTCCTACCCCCCGCGGTCAAAGCTCTCGCGGGTACGTCGCCACTCACGGCCTACCGTTACGTACGGGTGGAGTTTCGCAGAACAACGCTTGTTCCCACCGCGACGGCGCGCCCGGCGAGGGGGAAGGTGCCAGGCGGGCCGTGCGGTGGCGTTGACGCCTGCGATGGGTGAGCACGCGGCGAAGCGGAGTCCCACCGCAAGCGGGCCAGACTCTACTCTCACGGAAGGTTATGGAGCAATGATCTGGGAGCAGGAGCTCGATCAGTAGGTGCTGGGCTCCGGCTTCTCGACGTTCCACGTGACCGTGCCGTCCGGCTGGACGCACCTCCGGCGGACCCGGGTGACCAGCTGCGTCGGCAGCTGGAGCGCCGCCACCCAGGACCCGTTCCTGCTCCGCTCGAAACAGATGTTGTCGCCGTTGACGACGACCCGGTCGGCGGTGAGGGTGCGCTGGAACCCGCTGTACATCCTGACGCGGTAGACGGACATCGTCCTCCTCTCCACGTGCGATCCCGTGTGGCCGGACCCGCCGCACAGGACGTTCCCACGCGAGCGGGCCCCGGCGGGCGGCGAGGCCGCCCGGATACCTGGCCTTCCGGCGGTCACGACGCGGGCGCGAGGACGGGACGTCGTAGGAGACGTCGGCGGGACGGCGGCGCGTCGGCCGGGAGAACCATGTGACCAGCCTCACCCTACTCTGACGTCAGAGTAGGCAGTCCCCGAGGGGACGGCCGTCAGCTCGTCAGCAGGCCGACGCCGAGGGTCAGCACGCCCGCCGCCAGGCAGAGCGCGCCGAGCCAGAGCAGGACGATCAGGCGGTTGGGCCGGGTCACGTCCCGTCCGATGGACGACAGGAAGAATCCGGCGGACATCAGCACGGCCGCGAGCGGCACGCCGAGCCGGGCGGTCCACAGGGCGGCGCCGTCGAGACCGGTGGCGTCGGCGAAGAGGAGGCCCACCAGCCCGAGGATGACCAGCACCCCCGCGTGCGCGTGGCCGGCTCGGGCGAAGGCCTGCTGGAAGGGCGTCATCGGCACCGCGCCGCGGACGATCCGGGTGAGGAACCACCCGCCGAACTCGATGGTCACGATGGTCAGCAGGACGGCGCCGGCGATCATCTGGGTGGGCTGGCTGAGCTGCAGGGGGGTCATGGCTCTCCTTCGATGTGGGGGGTGGGATGGACGTCAGCGGCCGGTGCGCAGGGCGGCCTCGGGAAGGCCGAGCGTCCGTGAGAGCTCGGCCAGCTCCGCCTCGAACAGGTCGCCCTCCTCGTCGCCGACGATCCGTGGGAGGCCGAGCGACTCCAGGCAGACCATGCCGTAGAGCCGCATCCAGCAGCGGGTGAAGGCGGCCGCGGCCGCCGTGGAGGGCATCGTGATCTCCAGGATCCGCACGAGCCGTTCGGCCAGCGGCTCGATCCGGGGCTCGCGGGGCCAGGCCGCGGGGGATGCGCTGCCGTAGTCGCGCCAGACTCCGGCGAAGATCTCGCCGAACAGCCTGCCCACCTGGCCTCGCGCCCGGCGGACCGTCGGGTTCTCCTCCTCCGGCGGGGAGACGACCAGGGAGAGGTGGAACTCACGGGGGTGCTCGACCCCCCAGCGCCGCAGCGCCCTGCTGGCGGTCACGAGCCTGCCCGCCGTGTCGGCCTCGTCCACCTCGGCCACGGCGGCGGCGACGAACTCGGTGAGCTCGTCCAGGATCGCCAGGATGACCGCGTCGAGGAGGGCGCGGTGGCTGTCGAAGTAGCGGTAGACCCCGGGCGGGGTCATCCCCATCTCCCGGGCGACCGCCCGGATCGTCAGCGCTTCGACGCCCTGGGTCGTCAGGATCTCGCGGCTGACCGAGATCAGCTCCCGCAGCGTGGCGTCGCGCACCCTCTGACGTCGTGAAGGACCGGTCGTCGAGGTCGCCTCCATGGGCCTGTCTCCCTTCTTTTGTTTACACATGTTAACTGTAGCGTATTGCATTCGCTAGTGTGTCTGTGCGACGCTCCGGTTATCGACATTCGCGGCGATTGCCCGCCCGACCCCTGGAGGCTCCCTTGACCACCTACTCCGGCACCACGCTGCGCTCCAGGCCCGCCGCCCCCGCTGCCACACCCGCCGCCTCTCCCCGGGCCGGCGCGGCGGACCGCGACCACGCGGTCGAGCTGCTCGCCGACGCGTACGGCGCCGGCTATCTGACCAAGGAGGAGTTCGACGAGCGCCTCGACCTCGCCACCCGCGCGCGGCACCACGCCGAGCTCGACGCGCTCCTCGCCGACCTGCCGCCCCGGCTGCGTACGTCGAGGGACCGGGCGCGCGGCCGGGCCCGGAAGGCTAGGGCGGCCAGGCTCGGGGTGCGCATCCACGCCGGCGTCTATGCCGGCACGTCGCTCCTCATGGTGGCCGTCTGGCTCGTCGTCGGCCGGTCGACCGGCTCCTGGTATCCGTGGCCGATCTGGCCCGTCCTGGGCTGGGGCGTCGGCGTGCTGGGCCACGCCGTACCCGTGACGCTGGCCACCCGTGCTCGCGAGCGCCGCGAGGCGTTTTAATTCAACTGCTTGACTTACCTCGCCGGCATGGATGAACTTGCACCGGGCCGGGTGGCCTTTCGTTCGGTGAACCGCGCAGCGGTTCCGGTGCGGTGGTGAGGATGGCCGTGTTCAGAATGGCCGTGTCCAGGATGGCCGTGTCCAGGATGGCCGGGTGAGGATGGCCGGGTGAGGATGGCCGGGAAGGTGCGAGCCGAACGGGTCGGTGCGACCCGTGAGCGGATCCTGTCGGCGGCGGAGCGGCTGTTCGCGGAGCACGGCGTGTCCGCCGTGTCCAACCGCCAGGTCAGCGAGGCGGCGGGGCAGGGCAACAACGCCGCGGTCGGCTACCACTTCGGCACCAAGGCCGATCTCGTGCGCGCGATCGCCCGCAGGCACGCCGAGCCGGTCGACCGGATGCGCGAGCGGATGCTGGCCGGCATCGGCGACTCCGCCGACGTACGCGACTGGGTGGCCTGCCTGGTCCGCCCGGTCACCGAGCATCTGGCCGCCCAGGGCACTCCGACCTGGTGTGCCCGCTTCATCGCCCAAGTGGTGACCGATCCCTCGCTGCGCGCGATCATCGCCGAGGAGACGCAGGGCTCACTGCGCAAGGTGATGGCCGGGTTCCACCGCTGCCTGCCCGAGCTGCCCGCCGGCGTCCGGGCGGAGCGCGGCGACATGGCGTGGCATCTGATCACACACGTGTGCGCCGAACGCGAGCGCGCTCTCGCCAAAGGCGCGTCCACGCCGCGGCCGAGCTGGAACGACACGGCGACCGGACTGATCGACGCGCTCGTCGGGCTGTGGCTGGCGCCCGTTTCCGGCGACCCGTAGCCTCACCTCGCCGGGCGCATGCCCGTCTTGTCGTCACCGCACCCGGCGACGCCGAGCAGCCACCGTCCGGCCGCGGCCAGGCGGGCCCGGACCGCGTCGCGCAGCAGCAGCCAGGCGATCCAGCCGACGGCGAGCACGGCCCAGTAGGAGATCAGCCGATAGAGCGCCACGACGGCCGCCGCCATGGTGCCGGTGGTGCCCGCTCCGACGAACGTGGCGGCCATGCCGAGCTCGGTGACGCCGAGCCCGCCGGGGATGAACGCGACCGTCGCAGCGATCTTGCCCGCGACGTAGCCGAGCAGCACGGTGTGGGGCCCGAGCCCGACTCCCGCGGCCGCGCACACGGCGGCCAGGCAGGCCACGTCGAGAAGCCAGTTGGCCAGCGCCAGGACGACGAGGACCAGCCGGTCTCTGCCGGTCGGCCTGATCGCGTCGCCGGCCGAGAGGATCCGGCAGGCGCGGCGCCGGTGTGGGTCGCGCCGGTGTGGGTCGCGACGGTGTGGGTCGCGACGGTGTGCGCCGTGCCGCCGCCGGCGCAGCCGCACCAGTGCGAAGACGGCCGTCGCGGCGGCGGCCAGCGCGATCAGCGCGGGCATCCGGGTCGCGTCGCCGCCCAGCAGCGCGACCAGCCCCAGCAGGGCGAAGGTGGTGGTCGAATAGACGGCGCTGAGCGCGAGCGTCGCGGCCGACAGCGACGTGGACGCGCCGAGCCGGCCGAGCTCGCGGATGGTGAAGGCGACCGAGAGCACCGGTCCGGCGGGCAGGGAGCTCGACACGGCGTTGCGGGCGTACGTGACGGCCATCGAGCGCGGAGTGGTGAGCCTGACGCCCCCGCTCCTGAGCAGACGGCGCAGCAGCGCCGCGAAGAGCCGCATCGAGAGGGCCTCGGCGAGCACGGCGACGGCCAGCCAGCCGAGGTTCACCCCCTGTATCGAGGCCCAGACCGCGTCCGGATCGGGGATCCGGTCCCTGAGCGCGAACAGCGCCACCCCCGCCACGGCGACCGCGGCGACGCCTCTGAGCCGGCGCGCTGTATGGGTGACGGAGACAGGGGACATGCGCGGATTCTTCCGTTGCGCGGGCGGGGCGTAATGCGCGTTTAAAGCGACTGACTTAGGTTAGCATCGCGGTTTGCCCAGCTCCGGGGCGGCTCCTCCCCCGTGACCGGCCCGGACGGGCCGGTCGTCCGGTCACTCGCGGAGGTCCATCACCATGATGGAACCCCAGTCGCCCCGGCGTTCCTCCGTGAAGCCCATCGCCCGATAGAACGCGTACGCGCCCGGGTTGCCGCTGCCCACGCCCAGGTGCAGGCCGGGCACCCGCCGTGCCCGCAGCGCGTCGAGCAGGGTGGTCATCAGCCGCCTGCCGAGCCCGGCGCCCTGGCCCCTGGGCAGGATGTCGATGTGCAGATGCGCCGGATAGCGGTCGTACAGCTCGTCGTGCCGGGGCCGCGACCGGTGGATGTGGGCGACGCGCTGCCAGTCCTGGCTGCCGTCCGCCGGATCGGCGGCCAGCTCGATCGGATAGCGCTCCCGCAGCGCGGGCCACCAGTTCTCCTCCAGCCAGGTCTCGAACGCGAACGTGTCGGCGGTCGCGACGATGTAGCCGAGGACGCCGCCCTCGTCGGCGGCGACGAACGTGAGCGCGGGATCCGCGACCGGGTACGGCCCGGCGTAGACGTGCGCGAGCAGATCCGGGTCGTGGTAGAGCCCGGTGGCGTCCCTGCCGGAGTCGCCGGTCCGCAGGCACACCCGATACATGCCCGGCAGGTCGAACGGCCGGAACGGACGGATGATCGTGATGGCCGCCTCCTAACCGAGCGCCGAGACGGCGAGCAGGAACCACGCGCTGTGCGGGATCCACTGCTCGGCCCAGCGCCATGAATGACCGGTCTCACGGTGTTCGTCCGGCATGAACGCGATGTCGTGCTCGTCGTCGAAGCCGCTGGTCACCCCGTTGAGGATGCCTCCGGGCACGTTCTGGAACACCGTGGAATATTCGACGTTGTTGCGGCCCCTGCCCTGGATCATCGAGGCGTCGAAGGGGTTCAGCCCCATCACCCAGTGCACCTGGTCGTCCGCCAGCCGGAGCAGCCGGTCGCGCAGGGCGGGGTCGCACTCGGGGAGCTCGGCCGCGAGCAGCGCCGCGTACGCGAGGGAGCAGATCGCGGCGTTCTCGCCCTGCCACCAATAGCCGGTCTCGTTGTCGTGCGGATAGAAGAAGGCCGTACGCGGCGGCCGGCCGGCCGGCTGCACGTACTGCCGGGCGTAGCCGAAGGGGTTCGGCACCTCGTCGGCCAGGTGCGCCGCGTCGCGCATGAGCGCGAGCGCCGTGGCGCGTGCCTGACCGGCGAGCGCGCGGCCGTCGTACGTCTCGGCGAACCGCATGAGGGCCACCGCGGGGAGACCGGCCTCCGCCGCGTGGAAGAACGGCCTGCCCTCCACGTCTCCCTTCAGGTAGCCGAAGCCCATGCCGGTGTCGGTGTAGCGGCCGATGAGCGACTCCGCGCGCCGCAGCGCGGCCTTCTCGTACGCCGCCGGATCGGGCGCGCCGGACACGACGCGCGCGGCCCGGCCGAGCTCGGTGGCGGCCATGAGCGCGCAGTAGTCGTCGATGACCGACTCCGTGCGGTCGTAGAGGTAGTCGAGGTTGTGCTCCTCCAGGTGGGCGAACCCGCGGTGGGCGGCGGCCAGATACTCCCCGGGAGTGAAGTCGCCGTGGTCGTCGAGCGTCGCGGCGCGGGCGAGCGCCGCGATGGCCATGCCTCCGCCCTGGCGGTAGGCGGCCTGCCAGCGGGTCGTCCTGACGCTGTCCTGCAGCGGCGCGTTGATCACCCGCTCGTCCAGATCCTTCGTCAGCGCGTCGAAGATGGCCGTGTAGAAGTAGCCCTCCTCGGACTGGAAGCGCACCAGGAAGTCCGCGCCGTGGAGGCCCTCGTCGCGCATGCGCGCGCCCAGGCTGCGCGACAGCTCCGGATGGTGCGCGGCGAGCCGGTCGCGGGCGGCCATGAACGCCCAGGCGCACAGCGGCGTCTGCTGGGGGTTCATCATGCGGGTGTAGTTGAGATGGCTGAGGAACTTGCTGTGGTCGCCTGAGGCGTCCAGCCACCCGCCGCGCGCGTCGACCGTACGGCCCGAGTCGTCCTGGTAGAACCGTGCGTGCCGGTCCTTGCGGTCGATCTCGCCGCTCGACCGCACCGCCTTGAAGTAGTAGAGGGTGTCCGACAGCGTCATGTGCTGCACCCGCCGCGTGCCGATGACGAACGGCTCGCCGGCGTGCACCCCGTCGGGCGTGACCACCTCCACCCGATAACGCCCCTCGGTGCGCACCCGGCTGAAGTCGACGCGCCGGAACGTGCCGAGGGACCAGCCGTCGACCCGTTCCTCCGGGCCCACGGCGAGCGTGGTCCGGGTGCCGTCCTCCTCGTCGACGAGAACGGCACCCTCGACGGCCACCCGGCCACGCAGGAGCACGACGGCCTTCTTCGTGCTCCCGGTGTTGTAGCCGAGGTGGCTGGTGAGAACGGTGATCACGCCCGGCCCTTCTCCGCCTTCTCCTTCGCGGCCTTCTCCTTCTCGGCGGCGACGCGCTCGGCGTAGTAGCGCGCGGAGCGCTTCGGCGTCCGCTTCTGTGTGTCGTAGTCGACCCGGACGATGCCGAACCTGCGGTCATAGCCGTACGACCACTCGAAGTTGTCGAGCAGCGACCAGGCGAAGTAGCCGCGGACGTCGGCGCCCTGCGCCCGGGCCTCCAGCACCGCGTCGATGTGCGTGCGCAGATACTCCGCCCGCTCGACGTCGTCCACGTAGCCGTTCTCGTCGGCCACGTCGGCGTACGCCGCGCCGTTCTCGGTGATGTACCAGGCCTGGCCGTGATACTCCCGTTCGAGGCGCAGCAGCAGGTCCGTGAGCGCGGCGGGGGTGACCTCCCAGTCCATCGCGGTGCGCGGGACGTCGCGGCGCACGACGACCGGCGACGGCCAGCCGTTCTGCCCCACCGGCCCGGCCTGGATCATGTGCGAGGAGTAGTAGTTGACGCCGAGCACGTCGAGCGGCTCCGAGATCACCGCGAGGTCGCCGTCCCGCACCGGGAGCGGGCAGCCCAGCTCGGTGAGCTTGTCGGCGATGTCGGCCGGATACTCGCCCCGGATCAGCGGGTCGAGGTAGAGCCGGTTGTCCCACCCGTCCGCCCAGCGGGCGGCGGCGACGTCGGCGGGGGAGTCGCTCGCGGGCACCTTGGGGCCGAGGTTGAGCGTGATGCCCACTTCGAGCCGGTCGGAGCGGCCGCTCGCCGCCGCCTTCTCGCGGATCACCCGCGCCGCCAGCCCGTGCCCCAGCAGCAGGTGGTGGAGGGCGGCCATGCCCGCGCGGGCGTCCTGGCGGCCCGGGGCGTGCCGGCCGGTGATGTAGCCGAGGTAGGCCGAGCACCACGGCTCGTTCAGGGTCGTCCACTGGTCCACCCGGTCGCCCAGCGCGTCGTACGCGATGGCCGCGTAGTCGGCGAAGCGATACGCGGTGTCGCGGCTCGGCCAGCCTCCCGCGTCCTCCAGCGCCTGGGGAAGATCCCAGTGGTAGAGCGTCACCCACGGGCGGATGCCCTTGTCGAGCAGCTCGTCGACGAGACGGTCGTAGAAGGCGATGCCCGCGGGGTTGCCCGGGCCGGTGCCGTCCGGCTGCACGCGGGGCCAGGCGAGCGAGAAGCGATAGACGTCCATCCCGAGCTCGGCCATGAGCGCCACGTCCTCGGGCATGCGGTGGTAGTGGTCGCACGCGACGGCGCCGGTGTCGCCGTCCGCCACGGTGCCGGGGGTCGCGCAGAAGGTGTCCCAGATGGACGGGGTGCGCCCGTCCTCGCTCACCGCGCCCTCGATCTGGTACGACGAGGTGGCCGTGCCCCACAGGAAGTTCGCATTCTGCGTCATCAGGTCACATTTCCATTCGCAATAGGAGTTTCCGGGTCTTGACCAGGGAGTCTGTCAGACCCCGGTCAGGGCTCGCGGGAGACGGACTCCACCCACTTCTTGGTCTCCTCGATCCGCCCGGGCCCGGAGCGCCGCCAGACCCCCGTGCCGCCGGTCTGCCAGGGGTGCGGCCCCGCGAGCGGGCGATAGCCGACGCCCATCGCGTCGAGCCGTTCGAGGTGGACGGCGAGCCGCCGCTCGAAGTCCGCGAAGTCGTCGACCTGCCCGTTCCACAGCACCTCGGCGAGGGCGCACGCGCGCGGGAAGGCCAGGTAGTCGAGGCGCCGCTCGCTGGGCACCCACTCGGTCCAGATCTGGAACTGGCCGCCGAGAACCCGCCCGCGCAGCTCCTCCGGCCACTCGGAGGGAGCGGGCTCGAAGTCCGCGACGTCGCGGAGCGTGATCGGGCCGCCCTCCGAGCGGGGCTCCTCGGGCAGGTCCGACTGGTCGAAGTTGAAATACGTGGGGAACAGCGGCGTACGGACGACGTCCTGCGACGCCGCGGCCCGGCCCGCCACCTCGTGCCCGCGCCACGCCATGACGATGGTGTCCGGCAGCACGCCCCCGGTCACGAAGCCCTCGTCCCACACGACCATGCGTACGCCGCGGGTGGCGAGGAACCCGCCGAGGGTGCGGAGGAAGTGGCCGTGCATCTGCTTCACGTCGGTGTATCCGTGCTCGGCCATCTCCGCGGCGATCGCGGGGTCGTCCGCCCACCACCTCATGTCGCACTCGTCCCCGCCGAGGTGCACGTACGGCGTGTCGACCACGTCGAGGATCTCCTCCAGGACGTCCTGGAGGAACGCGACGACCGGGCGGGTGGGGCTGATGGACGAGCCGCCCGCCCAGACGGTGTCGAGCACGGCCTGCTCCTGGCCGGGACGGCCCAGCTCCGGATAGGCCGCGCGCAGCGCGGAGGTGTGCCCCGGCACGTCGATCTCCGGGACGATCGTGATCCCCCGGGCGCGTGCGTACGCCGAGATCTCGGCGAGGTCGTCGAGCGTGTAGTAGCCGCCGTGCGGGGTGCCGTCCGCGACGCCGCCGGGGCCGAGCCGGGTCAGCGGACGCCAGCTCCCCACCTCGTGCAGGCGCGGGTGGCGGCGGCTCTCCACACGCCATCCCTGGTCGTCCGACAGGTGCAGGTGCAGGCGGTTGAAGCGGTGCGCCGCGAGCAGGTCGACGTAGCGCAGCACGGTCTGCTTGGGGAAGAAGTGGCGGGCCACGTCGAGCATGGCCCCGCGCCACTCGTACGCCGGGTGGTCCGCCACCGTGCCGCACGGCACGGCCCAGCCGCCGGCGTCGCCCGCCCACTCGCGCCGCCACGCCTGGACGGGCATGAGCTGCCGGAGCGTCGTCAGCGCGCCGGCGGCGCCCTCGAAGCCGCCGGCGCGGATGTCCACGCCCGACTCGGTGACCTCCAGCCGGTACGCGCCCGGGGCGTCGTCGGTCTCGGTCACGGAAACCCAAGTGGTCTGAGTGGTATTAGCTGGATCGCCCTCGGGCCCGGGGGCGGGCAGCGGCAGTCCCGAGACGAACCTCCTCACCAGCGCCTCGGTCGCGGGCGACCCCGCGACCTTGACTGCCACACCCGCGTTGAGCAGGCATTTTCCCGGGCGTGAAAGGGCTTGCCGGGGTCGGGGAAGAAGCGCGGAATAGGGGTCCAAAGCGTGTCCCGTCGGGTCGGTCCGTCCGAAGTCCGAAGATGCCGGCGCACCAGCATGTGACCGCGAAGGTACTTCTTGTCTTGATTTGGTGCAAGTGGTATCTTCCCGGTACTTCGCTGGTATCTGCCCATGTCGCACCGAGGCGACGGCGATCCACGCAGCTCGATTAGAGGTGCCCATGACGGTCAAGCAGGCATTGCCTCGTGCGCTCGCAGAAGGCGGGGAAACGCGGCCGGCCCAACAGAAGACGCCGTTTCTCGCACGCTTATGGCGGGACGCCCCACTGCTTGTGATGGTCGCGCCCGCCGCGATCGTGCTCCTGCTGTTCACGTACATCCCGCTTCTGGGAAGCGTGATCGCATTCATGGACTATGTCCCGTTTCTCGGGTTCACCGGATCAGACTGGGTGGGCTGGGACAACTTCACGGCGCTGTTCTCCGACCCGTCGTTCTGGACCGCCGTGTGGAACACCGTGCAGATCACGTTCCTGCAGCTGGCGCTTTTCTTTCCGGTCCCCATCCTGCTGGCGGTGCTCCTGAACACCGTGGCGCTGCCGGCGGCGAAGAGGTTCGTCCAGTCGGTGATCTACCTGCCCCACTTCCTCTCCTGGGTGATCATCGTCGCGCTGTTCCAGCAGGTCCTCGGGGGCGCGGGGGTGATCAACCGGTTCCTCATAACGCACGGCCTCTCGCCGTTCGACGTGATGTCGAACCCCGACACGTTCAAGCTGCTGCTGACCACCCAGTCCATCTGGAAGGACGCCGGCTGGGGGACGATCATCTTCCTCGCCGCCATCGCGGCCATCGACCCCGCTCTCTACGAGTCCGCGGCGATGGACGGCGCCGGCGCCTGGCGCAGGTTCTGGCACGTCACGCTGCCGGGGATGCGGCCGATCATCGTGCTGATGCTCATCCTGCGGCTGGGTGACGCCCTGACGGTCGGGTTCGAGCAGATCCTGCTGCAACGCGACGCGGTCGGCCCGGGAGCGGCCGAGGTGCTCGACACCTTCGTCTACTACAACGGCGTCGTCGACGGGAGCTGGGGCACCGCGACCGCGGCAGGCCTCCTCAAGGGCGTCGTCAGTCTCTTTCTCGTCCTCGCGGCGAACAAGATCGCCCATCGGTTCGGTGAGGAAGGTGTGTACAAGCGATGAGCCACCCCGGCCGGCCCGTCTGGCTCGGCAAACCGAAGCCCGTCGCCCTCGCGCTCAAGGCGCTGGCCCTCGTGCTGATCAGCGCGGTCGTGATCTTCCCGTTCCTCGTCGTCGTCTCGACGAGCCTGGCGACCAAGCAGGAGATCGACGCGAACGGCGGCTACGTCGTGTGGCCCACGCAGATCTCGTTCGACGCCTACTACCAGATCTTCAACGGCACCCAGGTCGCCAGGTCGATCGTCATCAGCGTCTGCGTGACCGCCGTGGGCACCGCGTTCAGCCTCTTCTGCACGGTGCTCGCGGCGTACGGCCTGAGCCGGAGGGGCTCGCTCTTCCAGCGGGGCCTGCTGTCGTTCGTGCTGCTCACCCTGCTCTTCGGCCCGGGGATGATTCCGGTCTATCTCATGGTGAAGCAGCTCGGCATGCTCAACACCTACTGGTCGCTGATCATCCCCGGTGCGGTGAGCGCCTTCAATATCGTCATCGTCCGGGGCTTCATCCAAGGAATTCCGAAGGAGCTCTTCGACGCCGCGCGAATGGACGGCGCGGGTGAATGGCGGATCCTGTGGTCCGTCGTGCTGCCCCTGTCGAAAGCCGTCATCGCCGTCGTCGGCCTTTTCCTCGCCGTCGGCTACTGGAACAACTATTTCAGCCCGCTGCTCTATCTGAACGACACCCAGATGTGGCCGCTCCAGCTCGTGATGCGGACATTCGTGCTGCAGAACAACGTCACCTCGAACGCGGCCGCCATTCCCGGATATGTGGCACCACCCGCCCAGTCCGTCCAGATGGCCCTCGTGGCGATCGCCACGGTGCCGATCCTGCTGGTCTATCCCTTCCTGACGAAGCACATGTCGAAGGGAATGCTCACCGGGGCCATCAAGGGATAAGCCCGCGTTCCGACACCTCCCATCAGAAAACAAAGGAACAGATCATGGGGATCAGAAATCGATCCGGATTCTCGGCCTCGAACGAGGGCGTCAGCCGCAGGAGCCTGCTGAGGGGCGCCGGTCTGGCCGCCGCGCTCGTCCCGATGAGCGGCGTGCTCGCGGCCTGCGGTTCCGGCTCGGAGGCCGGTGGCGGCGGCGCCGCCTCGTCCGGCGCGGCCAAGGCGGTGCCGCTGCCGACGTACGTGCCGCCGGTCAAGCCGAAGCCCCTGCTCGAGGGCAACGCGCAGGGCGTCATGGACGTCTACGCGTCCTTCCCCATGGACGGGCCGCGTACGGTCAACGGGCAGGTCGGCGACGGCAGCGACTTCAACGTGCTGATCATGACGTACGGCCAGCCGTCGCCGCCGGTGAGCGAGAGCCCCTACTGGCAGCTCCTCAACAAGGAGCTGAACCTCAACGTCAAGCCCCTCCAGGTGCCGTTCGACAGCTTCCAGACGAAGTTCCCCGCCCTGGTCGCCGGTGATGATCTGCCCGAGTTCGTCTCCGTCCCGATGTACATGAACGTCTCCCGCCTGCCGCAGCTCGCCGAGGCGCAGTTCACCGACCTGAGCGAGTTCCTCTCGGGAGACGCGGTGAAGAAGTATCCGAACCTCGCCGGCATCCAGAACTACGCCTGGCTCAACGGCTACCTCAACGGCCGCATCTACGGCGTGCCCAAGTCGGACCCCATCTTCACCTCGCAGATCTACACGAAGACCGACGTCATCGAGGCCGCGGGCGCCAACCCGAATCCGACGAACCTCCAGGAGTTCAAGGACCTCGCCAAGGCCGTCACCAACCCCAAGGCGGGCGTCTACGCGTTCGGCAGCAACATCGCCGACTTCATGATGATGATGTTCGGAGTCCCGAACAAGTGGACCAAGCGCAGCGACGGCACCTTCGTCTCGGCCTACGAGCACGAGGCGTTCATCCCGGCCATGGCGGAGCTCGCCGACCTCTACAAGAGCGGCTGCTTCCAC
Organism: Microbispora sp. CL1-1; assembly: GCF_012034195.1. Lineage (NCBI taxonomy): Bacteria > Bacillati > Actinomycetota > Actinomycetes > Streptosporangiales > Streptosporangiaceae > Microbispora > Microbispora sp. CL1-1. The sequence continues at coordinate 8,785 of NZ_JAATEK010000035.1, read as the reverse complement.
CCCGACACCCCGACGCTGATGAACAACAAGACCCAGCGCGACTCGATGTTCCGGGGCGGCAAGCTGGCGATGCTCTGGGACGGCAACCGCGCGGTCGGCATCGTGGCCGACGACAAGGACGTGGTCTTCGACATCATGGTGCCCTTCGGCAAGGACGGCGGTAAGGGCGTCCACTGGACCGGCGGCGGCGCGTACGCCATGACGATGATCAAGAAGACCACCGACAAGAACCGGATCGACATGTTCCTCCGGGTCCTCGACTACATCGCCGCGCCGTTCGGCTCCCGCGAGTCGTTCATCATGAGCTACGGGGTCGAGGGCGTCGACTACACGGTCAAGGACGGCGTCGCCGTGCTCACGACCCGCGGACAGCGCGAGCAGGACCTCGGCCTGGCCTACATCGTGGGCGGCCCGCAGGTGCTGTGCGACCCGCAGGGCGCTCCCGGCGTGGACAAGCTGAACTACGAGTGGCAGCAGAAGGCCGTGCCGATGCTCCTCGACAACCCCGCGCAGCACCTCTACTCCGAGACCTTCAACACCAAGGGCTCGTCGCTGGAGCAGCAGATGCAGGACGCGATCACCGCGGTGTTCCTCGGCCGGGAGCCCGCCTCCAGCCTGACGTCGGCGGTGCAGAAGTGGAAGGTCGCCGGCGGCGACCGCATGGCCAAGGAGTACGCCGAGGCGGCCACGCTGGCCGGCTAGGCGATCCCGGCCGTCAGGACAACCGAAGGAATCCACGATGAAGTTGAGACGCTCGCCGTCCGCGATGGTGATCGTCGACGGTACGGACATCCACCACGACCTGATCGGCGCCGCGCTGGCGCTCCAGGAGATCGTCACCGAGGCGGGGCTCCCCACCGCCAGGGCCGTGGGGATGGAGCGCTTCGCCGACCTCACCCCGGCCACGGCGGAGGCCGACGTCTACGTCGTCTACCGTTCGTCGATCGTCTTCCACCCCCGGGAGCAGCAGGCGCTGTCCGACCTGGTCGCCGCGGGCAAGGGACTGGTCGTCCTGCACGCGAGCAACCTGTTCGGGTTCGGCGAGGGCGGCCTGGAGGCCGACCGCGTCGCGTTCGAGCTGGTCGGCTCCCGCTACCTCTCCCACGGGACCTCGGGATCGGAGGGACGGTTCGACGTCCGGCTGTGCGGCGACCACCCGGTCACCCGCCACATGGAGGACTTCGGCATCGACGACGAGTTCTACGTCCTGGAATACGGCCCCGACGTCCGGGTGCTCGCCGAGCGGGTGACCGACGACGGCACCGAGCCCGTCCTCTACGTGCGCGACCACGGCGAAGGCCGGGTCTGCTACTCCGCGCTCGGACACGACGCGCGGGCCTGGGGCAACCCCGGCTTCCGGCAGCTCGTCCGCCAGGCGACGCTCTGGGCGGCGGGCGTCCGGGACGACGAGATCCTGACCTGGTCGACCCGCTGGCCCCTCGGCAACGGCAAGATCATCGGAGGTGCGGCGTGAGCGGATCACGTACGGACGGCCGCGCCGCGCCGATCGCCGCGCAGCTGTGGTCCCTGCACGAGGAGGCCTCCCGCGACCTGCTCGGCGTGCTCGAACGGGTGGCGGCGCTCGGCTTCCTCGCGGTCGAGCCGATCAGCCTGTACGGCCACAAGCCGTCCGTCGTACGGGACGTGGCCGACGGCCTCGGGCTGGAGTTCTGCAGTGCCCACGCGCCGTTCCCCGCGGGCGACGCGGCCGAGGCGATCCTCGACGAGCACCAGGAGCTCGGCGTCGAGACGCTCGTCTGGAGCATGGAGCCCGAGGAGTTCGCCACGCGCGACGGCGTGCTGCGGGGCGTCGAGCGCGTCAACGAGGCGGCGGCGAACGCGGCCAGGCGGGGCATGCGCATCGCCTACCACAACCACTTCGCCGAGTTCGAGAACGTCTTCGGCGCAGAGCGCGCCTACGACCTCCTGCTGCGCGAGCTGGATCCGGCGGTCGCCGTCGAGCTGGACGTCTACTGGGTCCGTACGGCAGGGCTCGACCCGGCCCCCGTCGCGGCCTCGCTCGGCGACCGCGTGGAGTTCGTCCACCTCAAGGACGGACCGGCCCGCGGGATGGACGACTACATGGTCCCGTTCGGCGAGGGCGTGGTCGACGTGGAGAGCGTGGTCCGCGCCAACCCGGCGATCCGCTGGCACATCGTCGAGGCGGACCGGTCCCGCGAGGACATGTACGGCCTGCTGCGCCGATGCTACGAGTTCCTCGTCGGCCGCGGCCTGGCGGTGGGCCGCAAGCCGGTGGAACGCGTGATCGATGGGGAGGTGGGGCCGCGATGAGCGCGCAGCGGGTGCTCTTCCTCGGGGGAACGGGCGTGCTCAGTGCCGCCTGCGCCCGTGAGGCCGTCGCGGCGGGTCTCGACCTGACCGCCGTGACCAGGGGCCGCACGACGTCGCGGCCCCTGCCCGACGGCGTACGCGCCGTCGAGGCCGACGTGCGGGACGACGCGTCGATGCGCGCGGCGCTCGGGGACGAGACGTTCGACGTGGTCGTGAACTTCATCGGCTACACGCCCGAGGACGTCCGGGCCGACGTGGCCAGGTTCGCCGGCCGCACCGGGCAGTACGTCTTCATCTCGACCGGATCGGTGTACGCACGTCCGGCCCCGGCGCTGCCGATCGTGGAGTCCTCCGCGCGGCGCAACAACGGTTTCGACTATCCGGCGCAGAAACTCCGCTGCGAGGAGGCGCTCGAACAGGCGTACCGCTACGAGGACTTCCCGGTCACGATCGTGCGCGCGGCACACGTCTACGACCAGACGGCGCTGCCGCTGCTCGCGGGCTGGACCGCCATCGAGCGGTGGCGCGCGGGCAAGGCGGTGGTCGTCCACGGCGACGGGACCTCGCTGTGGAACCTGATGCACGCGCGCGACTTCGCCCGGGGCCTGATCGGCCTCGTCGGCAACCGTCACGCGGTGGGCGACAGCGTGCACATCACCTCGGACGAGATTCTCACCTGGGACGAGATCCATCTGTGCCTCGCCGCGGCCGCGGGAGCCGTGCCCCGGATCGTGCACCGGTCGAGCGAGGACATCGGCCGGGAAATCGCCTGGATGGGGCCGGTTCTGCAGGAGGATTTCCGGCACTCGGTCATTTACGACAACTCTAAAATCAAGCGGCTGGTGCCCGGTTTTTTGCCGAAAGTTCCATTTGCGCGGGGAGCGCGCGAGATCGTCGCCTGGTTCGACGAGGAGCCGTCGCGACGCCGGGCGAACCCGGAGCTGGACGCGGCATTCGATCGCCTGGTCGGCGATCGCCATGGGTGAAGTTCCACCGGGCGGATCCGGTGTGAGAATGACATTATGTTCGCCGGTAGGTGGGCGGGGGACGAAAGGACGTGGACCGGGTGAATAGGGTGTCTCAGGCGAGTCTCATCGCTTCGGACAGCCCTGAACCGCTGTGGGTGCAAGCGGCCGAACTCATCGAGCGCCGGGTGCGCGAGGGGGCCCTTGCCAGCGGACGGCGCCTGCCCGCCGAGCGTGAGCTGTGCAACCAGATGGGCATCAGCCGGGTGACGCTCCGGCGCGCGCTCCAGCACCTGGTCGAGCAGGGCGTGCTCCGCTCGTCCCACGGGCGAGGCTGGTACGTCGCCGGCCGGCCCGACCGCGACTGGCCCAACTCGCTGGAGTCGTTCACCGAGACGGCCAGGCGGAAGGCGCTGACCGCGACCTCCCGGGTGATCCGCGCCGAGGTCAAGGAGGCGTCGCTCGACGAGGCCGACCAGTTCGGCGTGGCGGCGGGCACGCGGCTCTTCGTGCTCGAACGCGTGCGCATGCTGGACGGCGTCCCCGTCGGCGTCGACTCCTCACGCGTCGTGCTGAACGTCGCGCCGCGGCTCCCGGAGACCGACTTCACCAAGGCGTCGCTGATCGAGGAGCTCACCGCCGGGGGAGCCGAGCCGGTCGTCGCCCAGTCGGTCATCGAGGCCAAGGGCTGCCCCGAGGGGATCGCCGAGCACCTCGACCTCACCCCCGGTGATCCCGTCCTGGTGATGCACCAGTCGATGGTCGACGCCGTCGGACGGGTCGTCCTGGTCTCGGCCATCACCTATCGGGGCGACCGCTACCGCCTGCGCACCTCCTTCGTACGAGGGGGAACGAGCCCCGCCTGACGGGCCTGTTTCTCCACGTGGGACGCGCGTCGTGCGGTCCCACGGCTTCGTGCTGTCCGAACTCCTGACCAATACCAGTTGTCCGTACGGCATCATTTGGTATGCAGTGGTATTTGATTTGAAGCGTCTGGTCTAGGCTTGTGTCGCGGTTGGCTCGCCTATGTGTGTTGAAGGGAACTGACGGAATGCCGGGAGAACGGATCCCCTATGTCGACGGCCGTACGGCCCAGCCGGCGGCGCTGGAGCGGGTCGCGGCGCGGGTCGCGGCCCAGCTCCGGGACGGCCGTGACGTGTTCGCGGGCCGCTCCCGCCCGGTCTTCGTCGGCATGGGAGCCAGCTACGCCGCGCTCGCCCTGCCGCTGCGGATGCTCGCCGACGGCGCGGTGCCGGCCCGCCAGGAGCTGGCCAGCGAGATCGGCTCCGGCGTCGCGCTCGCGGAGGCCGACATCGTGATCGGCGTCTCGCAGTCGGGCCGCAGCCCGGAGACCGTCGACGCGCTGGCCATGGTGCCGCGGGAGCGGCGGGCGGCCGTGGTCAACGTCGTGCCCTCCCGGCTCGGCGACACGGCGGCGCACCCTGTCGATCTCGGCAACGAGCCCGACAGCTATGCCTCGACCATCGGCTACACCGGCACGTTGATCGCCCTGGCGATGATCGCCCGCACCATCCTCGGCACGTCCCCGGCCGAGGTCGCCGCGGAGTGGACCGGCATCGCCGACGTCCTCACCCGCCACGAGCACGCGCTCGCGCCGGTGGTGGACGAGGTGGCGGGCCGCGCCGGGCGGGTGGTCGCGGCGGACATCGTCGCGTCGGGAGCCTCCCGCTCCGCCTCCGAGTCGGGGGCACTGCTGCTCCGCGAGGTGTGCCGGGTGCCCGCCTCCGCCCTGGTCACCCGCAACTACCTGCACGGGGAGATGGAGTCGGCGGGGCAGACCCTGCACGTCGTCCTCGGCGACGGCCGGGAGCTGGAGATCGCGCGCAGCCTCGCCGGAGCCCGCCACCTCACGCTCTGCGTCACCTCGGCCGAGGTCGACCCCGGCGACCACCTACACGTGGTGCGCATCCCCGAGGGCGTGTCGATGCCGGTCCGCACGGTCCTGGAGACCGCCGTACTGCAACGGCTCGCGGGATCCCTCGCCATGGTGCGCGGCGTGGCGATCGAGGACTTCGTCTTCGACAACACCGACACCAAGATCGAGGAGCCCATCGGATGAGCCCGGTGGTGGCCGGCGTGGACGTGGGGGGCACCAAGACCCGCGTCCGGCTCGCCGACGCGTCGAGCGGCGAGGTGCTCACCGACCTGACGGTGCCCAGCACCGGCTGGCAGACGGCCTGCCTTCCCCAGGCGGCGGCCTGGTTGTCGGAGCGGCTCCACCCGCTGCTCCGGCAGGGCCCGGAGGTACGCCATGTCGTCGTGGGCGCGCACGGCTGCGAGACCCCCGACCAGTTCGAACGGCTCGCCCACGAGCTCGTCCCGGTGCTCGAAACGCCGGTGACCGTGGTCAACGACGCCGAACTGCTCGTCCCGGCCGCGGGCCTGGCCGGGGGGATCGGCGTCATCTCCGGCACGGGCGCCATCGCCGTCGGCAGGCACCGCGACACGGGCGCGTACCTGTCCGCGGGCGGCTGGGGATGGGTGCTCGGCGACGAGGGATCGGGCTCCGCGCTCGTCCGCGACGCGGCCCGCGCGGTGCTCGCCCGCGCCGACGAGGGCGCGCCCGGCGACGGGCTCGATGTCGCCCTCCTGCGCGCCTTCGGCGTCGGCGGCCTGCCCGAGCTGGCGGCGGCGATGAGCTGGAACGGAGGAGTCGAGACCTGGGGCGCCCACGCCCCGGTCGTCTTCGCGGCCGCGGATGCCGGGTCGGCGACCGCCGACGCCGTCATCACGGCGGGCGGCCGGTCACTGGCCCGTCTCGTGTCCTGCCTGGCCGGGCGGGGCGCCGACCTCCGGGCCGTGGTCGTGGCGGGTGGTGTCATCGCCAACCAGCCCCGCCTGATGCGGGCGTTCGAGGAGGAGCTGAGGTCCCTGCTCCCGGCGGTCACGGCCACCCTGCTCCAGGCCCCGCCCGTGGTCGGAGCCGTCGAGCTGGCCCGCCGCGGCCTGAGCTGATCCGGATCGGAAGAGGAGAACATGCGGTTTTCACAGGTCGTCGCCCCGGGCCGGTCGGAGGTCGTCGAGGTCCCTGACGCGCCTGTCCGCCCGGGAGAGGTCCGCGTACGCACGCTCGCGTCGGGGATCTGCGTCTCCGAGCTGCCGGCCTGGGCGGAGCACGACGACGCCGCGCCGCGCCGGCTCGGGCACGAGCTGAGCGGCGAGATCGTGGAGCTGGGCCCGGGCGTCCATGGATGGTCGAGGGGAGACCGCGTCACCGGCTTCGCGTCTCCCGCGTTCGCCGACACGGTGAACGTCGACGCCAGGGAGCTGCTGCCCGCCCCGTCCAACGTGCCGAGCCGGGCCGTGCTCGGCGAGCCGCTGGCCTGCGTGGTCGAGGCGCTGTCGAGGTGCGGCCTGCGGCCGGGGCAGCGCGTGGCGGTCGTGGGGCTCGGGTTCATGGGCCTGGGCGCCCTGCAGGTCGCCGCCGACCGCGCGCCCGCCCGTCTCGCCGGCGTCGACCCGGCGCCTTTGGCCCGCGAGCTCGCGGCCGAGTTGGGCGCGAGCGACGTGCACACCCCCGAGGAGGCAGGCGAGAGCCTGCGCGGCACGTTCGACGTGGTCGTCGAGTTCTCCGGCAAGGCCGCCGGGCTCAAGCTCGCGGGCGACCTCGTGACCACGCACGGCACGCTCTGCGTCGCCGGCTACCACCACGACGGCCCGCGTGAGCTGGACATCGAGCTGTGGTATCGCGGCGTGACCATCGTCAACGGCTTCACCGGGCAGCGGTGGCGCCTCATGGCCGCCATGGCCGAGGGGCTGCGCATGATGGCGGACCGGCGCCTGACCTTCGAGCCGCTGATCACCCACACCGTCTCACTGGAGGACCTCGACACGGGGTTCGGATACTTCCTCGACCGCCCGGACGGCTTCGTCAAGTGCGTTGTCACCCCCTGACAGGGGCGAAACGTTCACTTATGACGCTCATACAACCTTCGTCCTGATTGATTTCGTGCTGCCCCTTGATCGTTGTGCACGGTCGGGCCCGTCGTGCCCGGCCGTACGCACAGCAGCACTACTCGCAGGGGGATGACACATGGGTGCATTGCGCAGGGCCGCGATCGTCGCGGTGCTCGGCGGCGTGATGGCCGCACTGCCCGGGATCGCCTCGGCCGACGCCGCCCACAACAAGCCTGTTCACGACCACGGTCACGGGCGCGGCCGGGCGCGGGGCCGACCTGTGGTCCGCTGACCGAGCAGGCCACCAAGGAGAAGCATCCCCGCGTGCGCGGGGCCGACGCCTCGTCGACCAGCGCCTTGGTCACGTACGGCGGAGCATCCCCGCGGGCGCGGGGCCGACCGCACGAGGGTCGGCCAGGGACAGGCACCCGGAGGAGCATCCCCGCGGGCGCGGGGCCGACCCGTTGTCGACGCTCCACAAGGTGGAGTAGCTGGGAGCATCCCCGCGGGCGCGGGGCCGACACCATCGCGTCGACCGGGTACAGCACGAGCTTCGGAGCATCCCCGCGGGCGCGGGGCCGACACCGACAGCGGAATGTTCACTGAGATGGTCGGAGGAGCATCCCCGCGGGCGCGGGGCCGACGTGGTACTTCCAGGGGTCAGGCCCTCGAATACCGGAGCATCCCCGCGGGCGCGGGGCCGACGTGGTACTTCCAGGGGTCAGGCCCTCGAATACCGGAGCATCCCGCGGGCGCGGGGCCGACTCCGCCCGCTTGTACGCGGCGGTGATGGTGCCGGGAGCATCCCCGCGGGCGCGGGGCCGACCCTGCGCCAAGCACCTCCGCGCACCCATCACAGGGAGCATCCCCGCGGGCGCGGGGCCGACACAATGCCCCCCCGGTATGTCCGCCCCTGCCCGGGGAGCATCCCCGCGGGCGCGGGGCCGACTGGCTGCTGACCCGGGCAAAGGACGTGCAGGGCGGAGCATCCCCGCGGGCGCGGGGCCGACACCTGGGCGTCCTTCGGCAGGCCGCCCCAGACCGGAGCATCCCCGCGGGCGCGGGGCCGACTGCGACATCTACTCCACCGCGGTCCTGCAGTGGGGAGCATCCCCGCGGGCGCGGGGCCGACAGGCCGGAGGCGCAGCCGGGGCAGACGTAGGCGGGAGCATCCCCGCGGGCGCGGGGCCGACCGATCTGACCTGTCGCGCTCGGCCGGGCGCCGCGGAGCATCCCCGCGGGCGCGGGGCCGACGTGCCGGACCCCAGCGTCACCGTGCGGTCGTAGGGAGCATCCCCGCGGGCGCGGGGCCGACCCCACCTGGACGCCGTTGATCTGGATGGTGTAGGGAGCATCCCCGCGGGCGCGGGGCCGACACTTGCTGAGCTGCGGCTTTTCGGCTCTGGGTGTCGTTTCTCATTCAGTTCGATTTAGTGCTGTTCGGATCGCCACGGGCGACCCTATATGACAATCGCCTGCTTCTGTCGGTGGCGGCTTCTAGTGTTCTGACCGGCCTGCGACCGACCTGAAGGAGGAGGTCCTTGGACGAGTATGACCTGGGGTCCGTGGATCCGGATGCAGCACGGCAATTGGGTGTTTTATGGGGAAAG
>NZ_JAATEK010000034.1:0-89472 GCF_012034195.1 Microbispora sp. CL1-1 | reverse complement strand
CTATAGGACCAATTGGAGTGACGTAAGTGGAATTGATCGCTTCGCGCATTGCCTCCAACTTCGTGCCTTCAGTCGCTTCCTGAACGGAAGCTGAAAACGAGCTGATCGCGGGCTGTGTGGAAGGATTACGGTCACGTTCCGCGCCAGGTCGGTCACGGCTCAATGTGACGTAAATCACAGGTTTGAGTGAAACCGGATGGCCGGGAAATTGCGTCAGAGTGTGCCCGTTCGCCTGGACCTTGGTCCGTGTGGCCGACCGGAGGACGCGGCTTGATGATCAAGGAGATGTGCGAAGGAGCACGTAGATCCCCGGATGGCCGCGACGCGGCCCTCCCTGGACCGCTGGAGCGGGCCTTGGCCGGCTCCGGTTCCCCTGCGCTGGAAGGCTGCCGAGAGGTGGCCGCCGCGGTGCGGCGATGGCCTTCCTGAAGGCTTCCTGGGAACTCTCGCCGAGGGGGGTTACCATCCGGTAAGCCAGCTAATCGGATGACCGATATCCACTGGGCACTCTAAGCCGCCGAATCGAGCCGTTCAGGGCTCGGCTGGAGCTTTCTCGGGAACGCCGTACGGCTCGCGATGCGCATTATCTGAATGGCAGAGTGGGTTTTCCGGGCGGAGTATCACTGTCATCGCACAGTTTGCGGGCGCGATTCCGGCGGTGATTGAACGCCCGTCGCCGAGAGGGCGAAGCGGGGGCGTCGTTCGTGCTCGGAGGCCAGTGGGTCGGTAGCGTTCGCGCAGGTAGATCGATGTTTTGTCGGCGTTCGGCTCGTCTGGGAGAGCTGTCTGTGACGGCTTGCCGTGCCCCTCGAATCGGCGCGAGACCGCGGATGCGAGAGCCGCTCGAAGGCTTTCATGCCCGCGATGCGGTGCTCTTGGTAAGTTGGCGGCGAGGCTTAGTGAAGCAGGTGCGAGTAGCTTTCCGCTCGCTTTCCTGGTGGTCTGCCGCAGATGATTTCCTCATTGCGATTTACCAGTCTGTCAGTGATCATTGTCCTGATCATTTTTGACTCCTCGTGGCCCGGCCGTCCTTTGTTCGTGTGCTTTTCTCCGGGGTCGTGCCGACGAAGTCGCGAAGGGGTCATGGGCCCGAGGAAGCGGATTCCCTAATGCCGCTGTGCGGGGAAAGTCCGTCGAACTCCGACATGGTCGATCAAGCCGGGGAGGCCGGGAACGGGCCTGAGAGGCCGTACGGGCGGCCGGCGTGGCGGTGCGAACAGGGCGGCCGCCCGCGCTCGTCACCCATCGGGGAGGGGCTGCCCTGACCAGGCACAAGGCGCCAGGCACACGGCAACGGGCGTGAGGCGACCGGCGCGAGCCGGCTGGCGAGAGGCGGCAGACAAAAGGAAAGGGCCCGGCTGCGAACAGCCGGGCCCTCCTGGACGTCAGGAGTCGGAGACTCAGACGATCTTGCCGGACCAGTTGGCCGCGGCGGCCTTGTAGACGCCGAGCGTCTCACCGTCGAAGTACGGCGAGATGCTGGTGTCGATGCGGCCGTTGCCGTCGGTGTCGGCGACACCGATGGTCACACCGTTCAGGTAACCGAGCCGCTTGGCGTTGCTGTAGCGGTAGAGCCAGGACGAGCCGATTGCGCCCTCGCCCGTGAAGGAGGACTTGACCCCCACGAGTTCCTCGCCCTTGATGGCCGCGGAGCTCGCCTTGAAGGTCTTGCCGTAGGCCCACTTCTGGGTCTTGCCGGTGAAGGCGTAGTTGCCGTCCGGGTGCGACCCGCTCGGGTAGCCGAACATGAAGATCGAGGTGCCGATCTTCTGGTTGTAGGCCAGGCCCTGACCACCGACGTTGGAGCCGAGGCTGCCGACGTCCTTCAGCGTGATCTTCAGGGTGCCGTGCGGCCGGTGGTCGACGCGGGTCTGCGCCCAGAACGTCCGCGCGTAGTACTTGTACTTCGGGCGGAAGGTGGGCTTGGCCGTCGGCTTGTAGGTGGGAGTCGCGGTGACGGTCGCGGTCGCGGTGACGGTCGCTGTCGCCGTGACCGTGGCGGTCGCGGTCGCGGTCGCTGTGACCGTGACGGTCGGCTGCGGCTTGGGCGGCTTGGGCGGCTCCGGGGGCGTGGGGGGCTTCGGAGGCGTGGGGGGCTTGGGAGGCGTGGGAGGCGCCAAGCGGTTGTTCTCGCCGCTGGGCGCGGCCTTCGGCGTGAGCTGCTTGTCGTCGCTCTTCGGACCCTTGTAGTCGTCGCGGTCCCAGACCTTCTTGCGGAAGTAGAGGGTCTTGCCGTCACGGCTGACGTACGAGTCCGCGTGGCTGTGGTAGGCGAACTCGCCGATCTCGTGGGTCTGGACGCCGGTGCCCTTGGCCCAGGGGCCGTTGCCGGTGAGGTCCTTGCCCCTGTTCAGGGCCTGGAACTGCCGGACGGAGACGGGCGCCACACGCCAATCGCTCTTGCCGTGGTCACGTCCGCCGCGGTGCTTGCCGTCGTGGTCGTAGCGGCCGCTGTGGCCCTTGCCGCGGTGGTCGTCGTGCTTGTCGTAGCGCACGTCCGTGACCTGGACGCCGTTGTAGACCGTGACGAACGCGTAGTCGCGGTCGCCGTCCTCGTACACGCTGTAGTCGTAGTGCGTGTAAGCGGTCTTACCGACGTAGATGCCCCAGGGGGTCTTGCCCTCGTAGTAGCCGGGGATGAAGACCCACTTGTCCAGAGTCGTGGCGTTGGACTTGGTGTCGTAGACGCAGTGACCCGCGGTCGCCACCAGGTTCTTGTACTGCGACTGCACGGCGGTCGCCGAGCACCAGTGCGGCCTGCCGTCGGCGCCGATGAAGAACACCTTGCCGGTGGTCTTCGGCAGGTTCACGTTCTTGAGGCTGCCGCTGGCGGCCTTCTGGTCGCCGCTCGACCCGACAACGCCGGCCTTGGTGTCGGCGGAAGCCCCGCCGGTCGACACGTGCTTGGCCGAGATCTTGGTCTCCACGCCGTACGGCGTGGCGTTGATCAGGTTGGCCCGCGCCTGACCGAACCAGAACGCCGCGACCTGCTGAGCGGCGAGGTTGGTCTTGGCGAGGTTGACGGACGGGATGGAGTCGGCGTGAGCCGGGGCAGCGATCGCCGCGGAGGCCAGCAGGCCGGCCGCGACCCCGCCCAGAGCGAGAGTGCGTTTCAAGAGGATCTCCCTGGTCTGTCGTGAGGCGTCACTCGCGCCCCATACGTCAGTGAAGGAACGGTCGGAAGTTATAACGAGAAACCCTCTGAAACCAGGAATTTCGGGTTTCCTCTCCGCGCCCGGAGAGTCTCCGCTCCGGCGTGGTGGCCGCGTCGTCATGGCGGCGCGGACCCCGTCTCCGCTGATCACAGACCTTTCGGTCGCCTCGGGCCTCGCCCGGTGCTGGACCGATCCAAGGAAGGTGTGTGACGTAAATCACACGGATATGCATCATATCGATGCCGGTTGGACATGAGTCAATAGCGGGCTGGCGTGCGTTCGAGGTGCCGCCAAAAGCGCCAAAAGTGACAAACGTCAAAGAAGGCATGTTTTACCCCGGACGGGAACGTTTGTCGGTGTCAACCCCCCGGGGTCCGGCCGGCTTCCGCCTCCATCGGACGGCCGGGCCGGGGGCGGCGACGGCTCCGCCGGATCAGTGGGCGGACGCGTCGGAGGTGTCGAAGGGGATCAGAAGCGTGCGCAGCAGGGCGGCGAGTGCCTTCTGTTCGTGCTGGTCGAGACCTGCGAGGAGTTCGCGTTCGCGGCGCAGCAGGTCGGCGAAGGCCGCGTCCACACGGTGCATCCCGGCGGGGGTCAGCCGCACCAGCACGCCGCGCCGGTCCTCCGGGTCCGGGCGCCGGGTGACGAGCCCTCCGGCGGCCAGCCTGTCGATGCGGTTGGTCATCGTGCCGGAGGTCACCAGGGTGGCGCGAAGCAGTGCGCCCGGGCTCAGCTCGTACGGTTCCCCCGCACGGCGCAGGGCCGTCAGCACGTCGAACTCCCACGACTCCATGTCGTGCGACGCGAAGGCCGCGCGGCGCTCGCGTTCCAGGTGCCGGCTCAGCCGGGAGACCCGGCTCAGCACTTCGAGAGGCGTCACGTCCAGGTCCGGGCGCTCCTGTCTCCAGGCCGCGACCAGCCGGTCCACTTCGTCCTCGACGGGCCTCGAGAAGGTCATGGGCCGAGTCTAGCTTCTCTTGACATCGAGATATCTCCCGCGATATCGATTTATCTCGATGTCAAGATAATGGAGGTGCGTGGCATGGGTGCGGACATCTGGGATCCGGTGGTCTACGAGCGGTACGCGGCCGAGCGCGGCCGCCCCTTCCACGAGCTCGTGGCCCGGGTGGGCGCCAAGTCGCCCGAGTATGTGGTCGATCTCGGCTGCGGCACCGGGGAGCTCACCGCGACCCTGTGCGACCGATGGCCCGGCGCTCGGGTGCACGGCGTCGACTCCTCGCCCGCGATGATCGCCAAGGCGCCGCCCGGGCCGACGTTCGAGGTTGTCGACGTCCGGGAGTGGCAGCCGCCCCGCCCGGTCGACGTGATCGTCTCGAACGCGCTCCTGCAGTGGGTGCCGGAACACCCCGACCTGCTGCGCCGGTGGAGGAGTCACCTGACCGAGGACGGCTGGCTCGCCTTCCAGGTGCCCGGCAACTTCGACGCGCCGAGTCACGCCGTCGTGCGCGAGCTGTGCCGTACGACCTGGCGGGAGGAGCTGGGCGACGTGCCGCGGGACGCGCCGGTCCGGGAGCCGGCCGACTACGTGGACCTGCTCGCCGATCTCGGCTTCACCGTGGACGCGTGGGAGACGACCTACATCCACGTGCTGCCGGGGGAGGACGCCGTGCTGAACTGGATCAAGGGCACCGCCCTGCGGCCCATGCTCGACCGGCTGCCGCCCGAGCGCCACGCCGACTTCCTCGCCGACTGCGCCCGCGGCCTGCGCGCCGTCTATCCCCCCAGGCCGTACGGCACGCTGTTCCCGTTCCGGCGGATCTTCGTCGTCGCGCACCTGTGAGTGGGCGCGCGCCCGAACGGGCCGGTTGACCGCGCCGCGGCCATGAATGCGTGGAGCCGGCGCGCCCGTGGTGAGCGGAACGTACTGTTCACCTTGGGGGGCATATGACCGTAAACCGGGGCATTCGGGGGGAACGGTGGCGTTGGAGATCGAGGACAAGTTCGACGTTCCGGAGGGTTTCGCCCTGCCCGACCTCAGCGGCGTGCCGGGGTGCGAGGGGGTGTCCGAGCCGCTCTCCCACCGCCTGACCGCGGTCTATTTCGACACCCCCGATCTGCGGCTGGCGGCTCGCGGCGTCACTCTGCGCAGGCGGCGCGGCGGGGACGACGAGGGCTGGCACCTCAAGCTGCCCAAGGCCAAGGGAGCCCGCCAGGAGATCACCCGGCCGCTCACCCGCAGCGCCAAGGTGGTGCCCGCCGAGCTGGCGAGCCTCGTCCTCGCGTACACGCGGGGCGCCCCGCTCGCGCCGGTGGCCCGGCTGGAGACCCGCCGCAGCATCACCCGGCTGCTCGGCCCCGGTGGCGCAGGCGGCTCGGGCAGCATGGGCGGCGAGGGCAGCGCGGACGGCACAGGCGGCGCGGGTGGCACCGGGGGCACGGGTGGCACGGGTGGCACGGAGAGCACGGTCCTTGTGGAGATCGCCGACGACCGCGTGAAGGGCACCGTGCTCGGGGACGAGCCGGTGGTGCGGCGCTGGCGCGAGGTCGAGGCCGAGCTCAAGGAGGGCGATCGCGGCCTCCTTGAGAAGGTCGCCAAGCGGCTGCGCAAGGCCGGCGCCACTCCCGCGGACAGCGCGAGCAAACTCGCCCGCGTCCTGGGAGACCGCATCCCCGCGCCGCCGCCGAGGATCCGGCCCGAGCCCGGTTCGGTCGGCGAGGTCGTCGTCGCCTACCTCCGCGCCCACGCCGACGCGCTGATCGCGCAGGACCCGCACGTGCGGCTGGCCGAGGAGGACGCCGTCCACAAGGCCAGGGTCGCCGGCCGCCGCCTGCGCAGCGCGCTCAAGGCGTTCAAACGGATCGTCGCCGGCACCGAGGATCTCCAGGAGGAGCTCAGGTGGCTCGGCGAGGTGCTCGGCGAGGCGCGTGACCTGGAGGTCATCAGGGCGCGCTTCGCCGGCCGGCTCGACGGCCTCGATCCCCGCTTCGTCACCGCCGACGCGCGCCGCAGGCTGGGCGACGACCTGCAGGCCAGGGAACACGAGGCGTACGAGCGGATCCGGGGCGTGCTCAGCGAGAGCCGTTATTTCGCGCTGCTCGACGCCCTCGACGCGCTGGCCGCCGACCCGCCGCTGACGGCCGCGGCGGCCAAGAACGCGGACAAGGCGCTGCCGAAGATCGTGGACAGGAACTGGCGGCGGGTGACCGACGCCTACGAAGCGGCGCGGCGCATGGAGGAGGGCGCGGAGCGGGAGGCGGCCATGCACGACGTGCGCAAGGCCGCCAAGCGCGCCAGATATACGGCGGAGGCCGCCGGCATGTCCGGCGCGGCCGAGCGCGCCAAGGAGGTGCAGGAGGTGCTCGGACGGCACCAGGACGGTGTCGTCGCCCAGGGCGTGCTGCTGGAGGAGGCGGAAAGGGCCCGCCGGGCCGGGGAGGACACTTTCACCTACGGCGTGCTCGTGGGCATCGAGAGCGCCGAGGCGGCCCGGGCCCACGATGAGTTCCCCGTCGTCTGGTCCCGCCTCGCCTGAGGGTTCAGGTCGTATAACGCTCCAGGCTGACAACGCGGGCGGGGCCGGGGTCGGTGGCGCCCGGGTGCATGGCGCGGTGGAGGACGGCGAAGCCGCCCTTGGGGAGAGTGTGATCGGCGGTCCGCACGCCGCGCAGCGCCTGGCCCGCCATGCCCAGCAGCTCGGGCAGGACCTTGCCGTGGCTGCACACCACCGCCGCCTCGGGCGCGGCCAGCAGCTCGCGCATCAGCCGTTCCGCCTTGCGGGGGTCGTATCCGCTCTCCGACAGCGCCGTCTCCTCCCGCACCTCCAGCCCGTGCCGCTCGGCGTACGGCATGAGCGTCTGCGTGCAGCGCCTGCTGTGCGAGCTGACCAGCACGGCCGGACGGTAGCCCCCCAGCACCGTGGCCAGCACCTCGGCCTGAGCGCGCCCGCGCTCGTCCAGTGGCCGCAGGTCGTCGTCGCCCTTCCACTCCTGCCGGGAGCCCGCCAGCGCGTGCCGCACGAGGATCAGCGGCGTGGTCGGCAGGGGAGCGGCACCGGCGGCGCGCAGCAGGCCGCGGTCCCACCTGTGGGTCAGGCGCCGCTGCGCCTCCTCGATCGGCAGCCACACCACCTCATCGACCTCGTCGCCGTCGGCCGCGACCCGGTCGTCGAGAGCATGGGCGAGCCAGTAGTCCACCCGCTTGAGCCGGTCGCCGTGCATGTAGTGCACGGGCGGCAGCGCACGGCCGAGCACGACCTCCAGGCCGGTCTCCTCCCGCACCTCGCGCAGGGCCCCGGCGATCACGTGCTCGCCGCGCTTGAGCTTCCCCTTGGGGAGGCTCCAGTCGCCGTACGCCGGGCGGTGCACGAGAGCGACCTCCGGGTCGTCCTCGTCACCCCGCCAGACGACGGCCCCGGCCGCCCTGATCATGCCCATGGCCATGTCACCGACCCCGCCCCCGGCCGTCGATCCGTCAGTCCGCCACGTCGTCCACGGTCCGCCAGCGCCGTCCGGCGATCAGATGGTGCTGGAGATCGACCTCGCCCCGGTGACGCAGCCACTTGCCGTCGGAGTGCAGCGTCCAGGCCGTGGTGGTGTCGCGGAACGCCAGGTCGAGCAGATCGGACAGATACCGGCGCTGCTGCGGGCTGGCGACCTTGACCAGCGCCTCGACCCGCCGGTCGAGGTTGCGGCGCATCAGGTCGGCGCTGCCGATCCAGATCTCCGGCCGCCGCCCCCCGCCGAACTCGTAGATCCGTGAGTGTTCGAGGAAACGGCCGAGCACGCTGCGTACGCGGATGTTCTCCGACAGGCCGGGCACACCGGGACGCAGGGTGCAGATGCCACGGACCCACAGGTCCACCGGCACCCCCGCCTGCGAGGCGCGATACAACGCGTCGATGATCGGCTCGTCCACGATCGAGTTCGTCTTGATCCGGATCCGGGCCGGGCGGCCCGCGGTGCGATGGGCGATCTCCTGCTCGATCCGGGCGAGCAGGCCCTGGCGCAGCGAGTTGGGCGCGACCAGCAGCCGGCGATACTCCGACTGGCGGGAGTATCCGGTCAGGTGGATGAACAGGTCGGTGACGTCCTCGCCCACCTGCGGATCCGCCGTCAGCAGGCCGAAGTCCTCATACTGCCGGGCCGTCTTGGGGTTGTAGTTGCCGGTGCCGATGTGGCAGTAGCGCCGCAGCTCGCCGCCCGCCTCCTGGCGGACGACCATGGCCAGCTTGCAGTGCGTCTTGAGGCCGAGCACGCCGTAGACCACGTGGCACCCGGCCGTCTCCAGCTTGCGCGCCCAGGAGATGTTCGCGTGCTCGTCGAACCTCGCCTTGATCTCCACCACGACCACGACCTGCTTGCCCGCCTCGGCCGCGTCGATCAGCGCGTCCACGATGGGCGAGTCGCCGCTGGTGCGATAGAGGGTCTGCTTGATCGCCAGCACGTCCGGATCTGCCGCCGCCTCCTCCACGAACCGCTGCACGCTGGTCGCGAACGAGTCGTACGGGTGATGGACGAGGATGTCGCGCTCGCGCAGCACGGTGAACAGGTCGTCCTCGGCGCTGATCGCCTCCGCCGGGACGAACGGCCGGTAGTGCAGCTCCGGGCGGTCGAGGTCGGCGATGGCGTGCAGCCCGGTCAAGTCGAGCGGCCCGGGCAGCCGGTAGATCTCGTTGTCGGACACGCCGAGCTCGTCCACGAGCAGTTCCAGCACCTGCGGGGTGATGGTGTCCTCGACCTCCAGCCGTACGGGCGGCCCGAACCGGCGGCGCAACAGCTCCCGCTCCAGCGCCTTCATGAGGTTCTCGGTGACGTCCTCGTCGACCTCCAGGTCCTCGTTCCTGGTCACCCGGAAGACATGGTGCTGCACGATCTGCATGCCCTTGAACAGCTCGCCCAGGTGGGCAGCGATCACGTCCTCAAGCGGGACGAACCGGTTCGGCGAGGCGGTCACGAACCGGGGGAGCTGCGAGGGGACCTTCACCCGCGCGAACACCGTGTGGCCGTTCTCCGGGTTCCGCACGGTCACGGCCAGATTCAGCGAAAGACCCGAGATGTACGGGAACGGGTGGGCGGGATCGACGGCCAGCGGCGTCAGGACCGGCCGGATCCGCTCACGGAAGAGCTTGCGCAGCGCCGTCCGCTCGTCCCGTGCGAGGTCTTCCCAGCGGACGATCGCGATGCCCTGCTCGGCGAGCTCCGGGCAGATGAGCTCGTGGAAGACCGCCGCGTGCCTGCGCGCCAGGTCGTCGGCGACCGTCGCTATCCGCGACAGCGCCTCGCTCGGCTTCAGCCCGCCCGTCGTCCGCAGCAGCAGGCCGGTGGCCATCCGCCGTCTGAGCCCGGCCACCCGTACGCGGAAGAACTCGTCCAGGTTGCTCGCGAAGATGGCGAGGAACCTGACGCGTTCGAGCAGCGGCACCGAGGAGTCCTCCGCCAGCTCCAGGACGCGTTCGTTGAACTGGAGCCAGCTCTCTTCACGGTTGAGGAACCGATCGTTGGGCAGCGGCGTCTGCGCGGGGAGGTCGGCCTCCTCCGGCTCGCGGGCGGGGGAGCTTTGGGCGGACATATAACGAAATATGCCCCAACTCGTTGAACAGAACGTTAACTGAACCGCAACGAAAGCGTCAGACCGCTCTGTCAGGCCACTCTGTCAGACCGCGCTCTTCCCGATCTCCACGCTTCACCCGTCACCGGCGACCGCCGCGCGCTCCCCGCGTGCGCTGTCTGTGCGTCCCACGCGCTTCCTGTGCGTCCCGCGCGCTCTCGCGCTTCCAGGGCAGGGCCTCCCGCGCGCTCTCGCGCTTCCAGGGCAGGGCCTCCCGCGCGCTGCCTGTGCGTCGCACGCGCTTCCCCGCGCGCGCCCTCCGCCTCCCGCGTGATGCCGGCGTGCCTCTCTCGTCGGCGGGGACCGCCCGCGAGCCGCGCTCCCACGGCATCGCAGATCACCCTGAGCGGGTCGCCGGACCTCCCCCGAGCGGGTTGCGGGATCACCCTGAGCGGGTCGCCGGACCTCCCCCGAGCGGGTTGCGGGATCACCCTGAGCGGGTCGCCGGACCGTGCTGAGCGGCTTTTCGCGCTGTAGCGGCGCCCGCCGGCGAGCCGCCGGCGGGCGGTCAGCTCTCGCCGTGCTGCTGCCGTTCGAGTTCCTTGGCCCGTTCGCGCTGTTCGCGTTCCTTGGCCTTCTCCAGCTCGCGCTGGCGGCGTTCGAGTTGCTTGGCGCGTTCGCGCTGTTCGCGTTCGCGCGCTTTCTCCTGCTCGCGGCGGAGCTTTTCCTGCTCCTTCAATTGCCGTTCGAGTTCCTTGGCCCGTTCGCGCTGTTCGCGTTCCTTGGCCTTCTCCAGCTCGCGCTGCTGGCGTTCGAGTTGCTTGGCGCGTTCGCGCTGTTCGCGTTCGCGTGCCTTCTCCTGCTCGCGGCGGAGCTTTTCCTGCTCCTTCGACTCGCGCTCGGCGGGTCTCGCCGTACGGGTCTCCGCGGAGGGGGACAGGACCAGGCCGCGCGTCGCGGCGGTGAGCATGGGATTGGCGTCGAGGCCGGTCAGGCCGTTCCAGGACAGGTTCACCAGGTGAGCGGCGACCTCCTCGCGGCGCGGCTTGCGCACTTCGAGCCACCACTGCCCGGTGAGGGCGGTCATCCCCACGAGCATCTGGGCGTACATCGGCGCGAGCTTGGGGTCGTAGCCGCGCTCCTTGAACTCGTCCGCCAGCACGTCCTCCACCTGGCTGGCGATGTCGCTGATCAGGCTGGCGAAGGTGCCCGTGCCCGAGGCGGCGTGGGAGTCGCGGACCAGGATGCGGAATCCCTCGCTGCTCTCCTCGATGTACTGGAGGAGGGCGAGTGCGGCGCGCTCCAGCTTGATGCGGGCATGCGAGGCCGACAGGGCCTGGGTGACCAGGCTGAGCAGGCGCTGCATCTCCCGGTCGATGACGACGGCGTAGATGCCCTCCTTGCCGCCGAAGTGCTCGTACACCACGGGCTTGGACACCTTGGCGCTGGCCGCGATCTCCTCGACCGAGGTGCCGTCGAAGCCCTTGTCCGCGAACAGGGCACGGCCGACCTGGATCAGCTGCTCGCGCCGTTCCGCGCCGGTCATGCGTCTTCGGGATCGGGAGGACTCGCTCACGGGTTCCATCATGGCGGGTGCGGCGGCTCGAACTCGGTTCGGACCGGTTCGCGATTGTTTGGTGGAAGTGGCCGGACGCGCCGGTACGACCACCGCGGAGGCGGAGGCCGTACGAGTGCCGGCGGCGGCCGATGCCGAACGGGCCGGTGCCTGACGGGCAGATGCCGAACGGGCCGACGTTGAACGGGTCGACGTTGAACGGGTCGACGTCGAACGGGCAGGGGCCTGCCGGGCGGGTGTCGGGAGGGCGGGTGTGGCCTGCGCCGCCGGAGAAGAGGGTGCGGATGCGGGGGACGTCGGTGTGAGGGACAGGGCCGCCGCGTTACGCGGAGCGGCCCTGCCGTCACCGCTGACTGAGTCGTCAGGCAATGCGCTTCGCCGCCAGCCGCTCGGGGGTCGGCCAGCGCACGTCGTAGGCCCATCCGGCCTTCTCGAACCAGCGGATCAGGCCCGCGCTGAGGTCGATCTGGCCCTTCAGCGCGCCGTGCCGGGCGCAGGTGGGGTCGGAGTGGTGCAGGTTGTGCCACGACTCGCCGAACGACGGGATGGCCAGCCACCACACGTTGCGGGACTTGTCGCGCGACTCGAACACCTCCTCGCCGAACACGTGGCAGATGGAGTTGATCGACCAGGTCACGTGGTGCAGCAGCCCGATCCGGATCAGCGTGCCCCAGAAGAACGCGGTGAGCGCGCCCTGCCACGACCAGGTGATGAGGCCGCCAAGGACCGGCGGGAGCAGCAGGGAGGTGATCGCCAACGTCGGGAACCACCGGTGCAGCTTCATGATGTCCGGGTCCTTGAGCAGGTCCGGGGCGTACTTGGCGCGGTTGACGCGCTCGACCTCGAAGAGCCAGCCCACGTGCGCGTACAGCAGGCCCTTGCACATCGACTTGAAGCCGGGCCCGAACCGCCACGGCGAGTGCGGGTCGCCCTCCTTGTCGGAGAACTTGTGGTGCTTACGGTGGGCGGCTACCCAGTCCACCACCGACATCTCAAGCGACAGGCTGCCGGCGATCCCGAGCGCGATCTTCAAAGGCCGGTTGGCCTTGAACGAGCCGTGGGTGAAATAGCGGTGGAACCCGACCGTGACCCCCAAGCCGGACACGATGTAGAAGGCGGCGGCGATCGCGACATCGGTCCAGCCCAGGCCCCATCCCCAGGCGAACGGCACGGCGGCGATGACCGCGAGGATCGGAAGGCCGACGACGAGTCCGAAGACGACCAGATCGGCTTTGCTCTTGCCTTCCGGCTCGAACTCCGGCTTCGGCTGTGGGGAGGGACGTTCGGTCAGGACGGTCATGGGCTACCTCACGAGATGGGGAAGAATGTCTGGCTACGGAACCGTAACCTACGCCATCGTAAGTTAGGAATCCCTAAGAGCGAATGTGTGGAAGGTGACGCTCCGGGCCGCAACTGGTGGCGAATCCACGTCTTGCGTCAACGGTCGGCCATCTGGTAGTGCCTCGTGCTCACATCCGGCCGCGTCGCCGATGCCGCGGCGTCCACGGCGATCTGCCCGCTATGCCCTCTCGATAACATCCCCGGCCGTCGTGCTCGGCATCATGCGCGGTCCCGCCGGACGGGGCGACGCGGTGCCGCTGCCGGGCCGCGGCGGCGAGGCGGACCGTCGAGGAGCAGGTCGCCAAGCCGATCGAGAGCGCGTTCTAGGTATGCGGCCGGTCCGATCGAGGGGCGTGGCATGGCCCGCGCCCGGACCTGGCGGGGCGGGAGGCGTGACCCCCGATCGGCCTGGCCGCACCTGAGTGCGGCCTGCTTGTCGCTGGATGCCCGGGGGTTCCGCGGCCTCGGCCGGGGTTTTCCTCGCGCTGGATTTTGGGGGAGCGCGCCGGGGGGACTGCTCTGTATCCTGAGTGTCGGATTCCGGCGGGCGCCGGGATCCGACAAAACGGCACTTCGCGCCCATCCCGGGTCGTCTAGGGGCAAGACTACAGATTTTGGTTCTGTCAACGGAGGTTCGAATCCTCCCCCGGGAGCCTGTTTCGTCCGGCTGTCGGAGCCCCAGGGGGGCTGGTTCCCTCCTGGGGTACGGCAGGTAAGCTCACCTTGTCGAGCGGGTGACCGTGCGGTTCCTGGGTATTGGACGCGTGGGAAGCCGCCCTCAATCCATACAGTCACGATCCGTAGTGAGCCGCGACGCCGAGGGAGCCTCAATCCGTGAGTGTGCCGCGCCCGGCAGCCGTGATCGTCCTCGCCGCCGGCGAGGGCACCCGGATGAAGTCGAAAACCCCAAAAGTCCTCCACGAGGTCTGTGGCCGAGCGCTGGTCGACCACATGCTGGCCGCTGCGCGCGGCCTGTCGCCCGAGCGGCTGATCGTGGTCATCGGGCATGCGCGTGAGCAGGTCGGCGCCCATCTCGCGACGACCGCCGCCGACGCCCGCACGGTCGTCCAGGAGAAGCAGAACGGCACCGGCCACGCCGTGCGCACCGCGCTCGAAGCCGAGGGCCCGTTCGACGGCACCGTCCTGGTGACGTACGGTGACACGCCCCTGCTGCGCACCGAGACCCTGACTGCCCTGCTGGAACGGCACGCCGCCGACGGCAACGCCGTCACGGTGCTGACCGCCGTCGTCCCCGACCCGACCGGCTACGGCCGGATCGTGCGCGACGAGAGCGGCGCGGTGCTGGAGATCGTCGAGGAGAAGGACGCGACCCCCGAGCAGCGCGCGATCGCCGAGATGAACTCCGGCGTGTACGCCTTCGACGGCGCGTTGCTGGCCGACGGCCTGAGGCGGATCGGCGCCGCCAACGCCCAGGGCGAGGAATATCTGACCGACGTGCTGGCCATCCTCCGCGAGGACGGCCACCGGGTGGGCGCGCACGTGGCCGCCGACCACGCCGAGGTCGAGGGCGTCAACGACCGCGTCCAGCTCGCCTTCGTCCGGCGCGTGCTCAACGACCGCATCCTCCAGGCGCACATGCGCGCCGGCGTGACCGTCGTCGATCCGGCGAGCACGTGGATCGACGCGGGGGTCGAGATGGAGCCCGACGCCGTGATCCACCCCGGCACCCAGCTCAAGGGCGCCACGAGGATCGGGGCGGGAGCCGAGGTCGGGCCGGGCACCACACTGACCGACACGGTCGTCGGCGAGGAGGCCGTCGTACGCAACACCGTCTCCGACGGTGCGGAGATCGGCCCCGGCGCCGTCGTGGGCCCCTTCTCCTACCTGCGCCCCGGCACCGTGCTCGGCGCCAAGGGCAAGATCGGCGCGTTCGTCGAGACCAAGAACGCGCGGATCGGCGAGGGCTCCAAGGTCCCCCACCTCACGTACGTCGGCGACGCGACGATCGGGGTCGGCTCGAACATCGGCGCCGCCTGCGTCTTCGTCAACTACGACGGCGTCGCCAAGCACCACACGGTCGTGGGCGATCACGTGCGCGTGGGCAGCGACAACATGCTCGTCGCCCCGGTCACGATCGGGGACGGCGCCTACACGGCCGCCGGATCGGTGATCACGTCGGACGTGCCGCCGGGGGCGATGGCGGTCGCCCGGGGCAAGCAGCGCAACATCGAGGGCTGGGTGGAGCGCCGCCGCGCCGGCACCCGGTCCGCGGAGGCGGCCCGGCGGGCGACCGAAGCCGGCGACGTGGCCGCGGCGAACGGCAGAGACCCCGCCGGTGACTAGAGCCGGTGAACTGCGCCGTCGATAAAGGACCACCTGCGGCCCGCCACTCCGCGGGCCGTACGGGGACAGGAAAAGGGTACGAGGCGCGGTTTCGGCCGCGTAGCGCCGAAGGGCCAGGCCAGGAGGACACCGTGACCGACCACATCGACCGGGCGAAGGGGTTCGCGGCCCCCGGGCGAGACGGGGGGACGGCGTTACGCGCGGCCCGGCCCCAGCACCATGCCCGGTACGGCGAACAGGCTCGACACGCGAGGAGCGCGGCATGAGCGGCAAGAAGACGACCGGCGAGCGGAACCTGATGTTCTTCTCCGGCCGGTCCCACCCCGAGCTGGCCGAGGAGGTGGCGCAGGCCCTCGGCGTCGAGGTCACGCCGACGGCGCTGCGTGACTTCGCCAACGGCGAGATCTACGTGCGCTACCTGGAGTCCGTGCGCGGCTGCGACGCCTTCGTCATGCAGAGCCACACGGCGCCGATCAACCAGTGGATCATGGAGCAGCTGATCATGGTGGACGCCCTCAAGCGGGCCTCCGCCAAGCGGATCACCGTGATCATGCCGTTCTACGGCTACAGCCGCCAGGACAAGAAGGGCCGCGGGCGCGAGCCGATCACCGCCAGGCTGATGGCCGACCTGTTCAAGCAGGCCGGCGCCGACCGCATGATGTCCATCGACCTGCACACCTCCCAGATCCAGGGCTTCTTCGACGGCCCGGTGGACCACCTGTTCGCCCTGCCGGTCCTGATCAACTACCTGCGCGGCAAGGTCGACCCGGCGACGACCACGATCGTCTCGCCCGACACCGGCCGCGTACGGCTGGCGGAGCGCTGGTCCGACACGCTGGGCACGCCGGTGGCGTTCATCCACAAGCGGCGCGACCTCGACGTGGCCAACCAGGTGAAGGTGCACGAGGTGGTCGGCAAGGTGCGCGGCCGGACCTGCGTGCTGATCGACGACATGATCGACACGGGCGGCTCGATCTGCAAGGCGGCCGACGCCCTGTATGAGCACGGCGCGACCGACGTCATCGTGGCCGCCACGCACGCGATCTTCTCCGACCCGGCCGTCGATCGGCTCAAGAACTCCCGCATCTCCGAGGTGGTCGTGACCAACACGCTGCCCATCCCGGAGGAGAAGAGGTTCGACAGCCTCACGGTCCTGTCGATCGCCCCGCTGCTCGCCCGGGCCATCACCGAGGTCTTCACCGACGGCTCCGTCACCAGCCTCTTCGAAGGCGACAGCTGAGCGGTGCGGGCTCCCGGACCGGCCGACCGGCCGTCCGGGAGCCCGCGCACGCCCCTTCACGCGACACGTGCCCTTGAGTAACGCGTGCCCGTGGGCGACGCGTCCCTCAGGCGGCGGGTTTTCCCTTCAGTAGAGGGCCTTCATCGCCTCCCGCACCTCCTTCAGGGTGTCGTCGGCGATGGCGTTCGCCCATTCGTTGCCGTCGCGCAGCACCCGGCGGACGTGGGCGCGGTCCCGGGCCAGCTCGGCGCGCCGCGCCCGGATCGGCGCGAAGTAGTCGTTGACCGCGTCGGTGACGACGGCCTTCAACGCGGCCGCTCCCCGGCCGCCGATCTCCCCGGCCACCTCGTGCGGGTCGCGCTCCAGGCACAGCGCGGCCAGGAGCACCAGGCTGGAGACCTCGGGCCGGGCCACCGGGTCGTACGTGATGCGGCGGTCCGCGTCGGTCTTGGCGCCGCGGATCATCCGGGCGGTCTCGTCGGCGGTCGCGGCCAGGGCGATGGCGTTGCCCCGGCTCTTGCTCATCTTGCCGCCGTCGGTGCCGAGCAGCAGCGGAGCGGCGGACAGCAGCGCCTCCGGCTCGGGGAACACCGGACCATAGCGGCTGTTGAAGCGGCGCGCGATCGTGCGGGCGACCTCCAGATGGGGAAGCTGGTCCTGGCCGACGGGCACGAGACCGGCCTTGCAGAACAGGATGTCGGCGGCCTGGTGCACCGGATAGGTGAACATCAGCCCGCTGACCGCCGACTGGCGCGAGTGCGCGATCTCGTCCTTGACCGTGGGGTTGCGGCCCAGCTCCGCGACCGACACCAGGCTGAGGAACGGCAGCAGAAGCTGGTTCAGCGCGGGGACCGCGCTGTGCGTGAAGATCGTGGCCCGGCCCGGGTCGATGCCCACGGCCAGGTAGTCGAGCACGAGGTCCTCCACGTGCTCGGCCAGCCGGTCGGCGACGTCGCGGTCGGTCAGGACCTGATAGTCGGCGACGAGCACCATCACGTCCACGCCCAGGTTCTGGAGGCGGACGCGGTTGTGCAGGGTGCCGAAGTAGTGCCCCAGGTGCAGCCGGCCGGTCGGGCGGTCACCGGTCAGCACGCGGAACCGTCCCGGCCGTTCGTGGATCTGTCTTTCCAGCTCGGCGCTGCGGCGCCGGGCGGCCGGCACGCCGAGCTCGTCGTCGTCCGGGGCGGCGTCGATGATCGTGGTCATGGTCTCTCCCTTGGCAGGTGGTCCGCCGTCCCGACGGCGACCCCTCGTCCAGGGAGCACGAAAAAGGGCCGTCCATCCGAACGGCCCGGTCGTACGCGTGTGAGATGGCCGCTCCTACGTGGAGCGCCACCAGCCCTGACACAGCGTGCGAATCACGCCGCCAAGTATAGATCCGCCGGAGCGCCGCCCACCATCGTGGCCAGGCGCGGCCGCCGCCCGGTGAGCGGACGGCGATCCGCGGACTCGGGAGCGTGGCGGGCGGGGCCCTCAGCGCGCGTGCGCCCCGCCGGCGGCGGCCGTGCCGGGGCGGAGCGCCGCCAGACGACGCCGCCCGAGCGTGCCGGCCGCGGCGCCGACGCCGGACGCGGCGAGCGCGATCAGGAAAGGCGCCGCCGGGCCGTACCGGTCGGCGAGGGAGCCCGACACCAGCGCGCCGATCGCGTAGCCGACGACGACGGAGGAGGTGAGCAGGGTCATGACCCAGGAGATCCGCTCCACCGGCACCGCCATCTCGGCCAGCGTGTACGCGGTGACGAGGATCGGCGCGATGGTGACGCCGGGGAACGCGATCAGCAGGGCCAGCACCCACAGATCGCCGGCGTTCGAACCCCCGATGATCGCGAGGGGCAGGCTGAGGACGCCCAGGAGGACGAAACCGGCCCAGAGCCGGCGGACGAGCGACAGGGACGCGGGCAGCATCGGGACGAGCACCCCGGCGAGGGCGCTGCTCAGCCCGAGGACCGCGTAGATCAGCCCGGCCGCGCCGCCGGCGCCGGCGGCCTCCGCCCGCCAGGCGACCCCGGCCTGGGTCGAGCCGAAGTAGCAGCCGAGCCCGGTCAGCGCCACGGCGAGCAGGAGCACGGGGACCGGCGGCACCCGGGCCCCGGCGGCCGCGCTCCCTCCGCGGCCCCCGCCGACCAGGGTGGCCGTGCCGTGCAGGGCGAACGCCACGCACGTCGTGACCGTGAGCCCGGCCGCCACGAGCACGGCCGTCCGGGGCGAGGCCGCCGTCGCGATCACGCCCACCAGCGCCGGGCCGAGGACGAACGCGATCTCGTCGCCGGTCCCCTCGAAGCTCATCGCGGTGGGAAGGCGGTCGGCCGACAGCCGGCCGCGGTGGGCCAGCGCCGTCCAGCGGGCCCGGGACAGCGGGCCCACCTGCGGCACCGAGAACCCTGCGATCGCCGAGGACGTCAGCGACGCCCACGCGGGAGCGCCCGCCCCGACGCACACCACCAGCAGCACGAGGGCCGCCGTGTGCGACAGGGCCGCGGCCAGTCCGGCGGGCCGGTGCCCGTACCGGTCCGCGGCCCGCCCGACGACGGGACCGCCCGCCGCCTGCCCCACGGCGAAGGCCGCGGCCGTGGCGCCGCCGAGCGTGAGCGACTGCGTCGCCCCGCCGACCAGCAGCAGCGCGCCGAGCTGTCCCATGGTCGCGGGTATGCGGCCGACCAGCGTCACCACCAGGAACCGGCGACCGGTGGCGGCGGGCAGGGAGGTGTAGGCACGCAGGGCGCCCCAGCGGCTCACCGCTCGGCGTCCCGGCCGTCGTCCCGGCCGGGACGCGGGTCCACCCCGTACTCCATCAGCGCCTCGCGGGGGACCACCTCCAGGGCCCGGATGTTGGTCGCGGCGAGGTTCACCGGGCAGGCGCAGCCGGCCAGGTACGCCTCGTACCACTTGGAGGCGATGACACACCAGTGGTCGCCCGGCTTGAGCCCGGGGAAGGCGAGGTCCGGCCGCGGCGTCGCGATGTCGTTGTCGACCGTCGCCTGGAACGCGATGAAGCGCTCGTCCACGATCGCGCAGACCGTGTGCCCCTTGGGGTTGTCGGGTCCGGTGTAGCAGTAGCCGTCGCGCCGGTATCCGGTGATCGGGTCGAAGCCGCAGGGCTCCAGCGGCTCGCCGAAGACGTTCAGCGCCTGCTCGGTCATCATCGGCTCCTTGTGGTGGTGAGGTCGTCGCCCGCGGTCTCGTGCCGCGCCGGGGGCGGTGGGCAGCGGAAGACGTGCTCTTCGAACTCGGCGGCGACGCGGACCAGGCGCGCGTCCGCGCCGGGACGCCCGACGAGGAGCATGCCGACCGGCAGCCCGTCCACGAACCCGCAGGGGACGCTGAGCGCCGGGTGCCCGGTCAGGTTGAACACGCAGTTGTTGTCGTGCATCTCGAAGGGCATCTCGGTGTCGATCACGGCCGTGCGCGGGTCGGCCGGGAGGAGATGCGGCGGCATCGGGACGGTCGGCAGGACGAGGAGATCGACCTCGCGCAGCGCGTCGTCGATCTGCTCGCGCAGCCGCCGCCGCAGGCGCTGCGCGTAGGCCATGACCTTGCCGTGGGTGGCGTCCCGCAGCAGCGTGGCTCCGACGAGGGCCAGCACCCCGCCGACCGGGATGTCCTCGGGGCGCCGGGTCAGGGCCTCGCCGAACGCCTCCCCGAAGTTCGGGTGGTAAGGCCCGAAGTGGTTGTTGCCCTGGAGACGGGACTCGAAGACCGTGGTGAGACCGCCCTCGATGGAGATGGGCAGGTGGATGTCCCGCCCGAACCGGTGCAGCGGCACCGACACCTCGGACACGGTCAGTCCGAGCCGTTCCAGCGCCAGGCCGGACTCCCGCACCAGGCCGTCGACCCGGGGATCGGATCGGCCCGGCCACCCGAACCCCTCGGCGAGCAGCCCGGCGCGCAGCCCGGCGACCTCCCGGGCGTACCCAGCGGCGTACGGCTCGCCGTCCCCGTCCGGGCGCGGCGTCGCGGTCGCCTCGAGGAAGGGGATCAGGTCGGCGGCGGTCCGGGTGAGCACGCCGATGTGGTCCAGCGTGCGCTCGGTCGGCATGGCGCCGTCGTAGTCGATCACGCCGTAGGTGGGCTTGAGGCCGAACACGCCGGACCAGGCGGCGGGGTTGCGGACCGAGCCGCCGTGATCGGTGCCGATGCCGTAGTCGGCCTGCCCGGTCGCCACCAGGACGGCGGCGCCGCTGGAGGAGCCGCCGGCGGAGCGGCGCGGGTCCCAGGGGTTCCCGACGGGTCCGTGCGCGCTGGTGAAGCTCGACCCGGAGTAGCACAGGTCCTCGCAGACGGACGTGCCGAGGATCACCGCCCCGGCCGCCCGCGCCCTGCCGACCACCACCGAGTCGGACGCGGGCACGAAACCGGCCATGAGGCGGCTGCCCAGCGTCATCGGCACCCCGCGCACCGCGATCGACTCCTTGACGGTCACCGTCCGCCCGGCGAGCGGTCCGCTCCCCGGAGGTCCGGGTTCGTCCACGGTGTAGAGCCAGGCGCCGTACGGGTTGCCGGGCCCCCGGGAGACCCGGGTGACGGGGACGGGCGGCGGCTCGGGGGGCTGTCCCTCGGTCGCCAGATCGCGGACCCGCAGGTAGACCTCGCGCATGCGGTCGACGGCCGGGCCGAGCCGTGCCACCAGGCCGGGGTCGAGCCTCCATCTGGCGGCGACGGCGGCGAGGTCCGCGGGGCTGAAGGAGGGGATGCTCATGCCGCTCACGCGCGCGTCTCCGGTTCCCCGGCCACGCCGGACGGCGCGAAGCCGGCCTCCTCCAGCGCCCGGCTCGCCGCCGCGAAGGGCTCCACCGGGATGGGAGTGATCCCGGCTCCGACCCGGCCGCGTCCGGGCTCCCGGTGCGCGAGGCCGTTGTTGATGACGGGTTCGACGCCGGTCGCGCGCACCCGGTGCACGTCGATGCCGAGCGGCGTCCCCCGGAAGTCCTCACCGGGGATGAGGAAACGCCGGCTCGTGCCGGCGCAGACGGTCCGCATGCTCCGGGTGATCTCCATGGCGCGGGCCATGTCGCCGCCGACGAAGGACATGATCGCCGGCGCGGCGGTCATCGCGAACGCGCCGAAGCCGGCCGTCTCGGCGATCATCGAGTCGCCCATGGTCGGGTTGACGTCGTCGATGGTCGCCCCGTCCAGCAGAACCGGGTCGCCGATCGGCGCGGGCACGGTGAACCAGCGGTCGCCGAGCCCGCTGACGCGGATGCCGAACTCCCGCCCGTTGCTCGCCATGGCCGTCACGATCGGACTGCCCGGGATCCCCCCGGCGGCGACCGTCACCGCCTTGGCCGCCGAGATCGCGAAGGGCAGCGCGAAGTGCCCGTTGCCCGAGATGAACGCGACGACGTCCGCGGCGTCCGTACGGTCCAGGGGGGCGCGCAGCAGGCCGGGGGTGAGCGCCGCGAGCAGGGCCGCGCTGGTCGCGACCAGCCGGTTGTGGCAGTCGTCGCCGCGTCGCAGCCCCTCGGCCACCAGGGCGATCAGGTCGAGGGGGTCGCTGCGCCGCACGGCCTCGTCGAGGGCGGGGGCGAGCACGTCGCCGAGCCACCGCAGCCGCGAGAGCGTCCCCTCGTCGTACGACCCGTAGCGCATCGCGCCGCCGATCCCCTCGTTCAGGGGGGAGAACGTCGTGATGCCGCCCGTGGCCTCGGCGACCACGACGGGCGTGCTCGGCGTGACGACCCCGGCCATCGCCCCGACGGCGTTGGCGTCGTGACAGGGGCTGATGGTCACCTCGCCGGCGTCGATGATCGCCTCGGCCTCGGCGACGGTCGCGGCCTCCTTCTCCAGCAGCAGGCCCGCGATGATCGCGCCGCGCATGGGCCCGGTGACGTCG
The DNA here is from genome assembly GCF_012034195.1 of Microbispora sp. CL1-1. Taxonomy (NCBI): domain Bacteria; kingdom Bacillati; phylum Actinomycetota; class Actinomycetes; order Streptosporangiales; family Streptosporangiaceae; genus Microbispora; species Microbispora sp. CL1-1. Next base: position 67,518 of record NZ_JAATEK010000034.1, on the reverse strand, counting down.
GCCAGGTCGATCGGCGGCCCGGCGTGCAGGAAACGCCGGGGCCCGACCCGGTCGGTGGCGTCCCGCGCCTTGCAGACGCGGCGCAGACGGACCTCGGTGCCGTTCAGGGCGTCGAGGGTCGCCTGCGTGGGGTCGGACGCCGGGGCGGCGCCGGACGGCGGGGTGGCGCCGGACGGCAGGGTGGCGCCGGACGGCAGGGTGGCGCCGGACGGCGGGGTGGCATTGGACATGGTGGTACTCCTGAGCGGGAGGGGGAGGAAGGCGCGGCGACGACGTGGCCGCGCGATGAACGGGGAGCGACCCGGATGGGGGGCGGTGTGCTCGCGCCGGGCGGTCGCGTCCGGGTCGTGGTGTTACGCCGAAGGCGTCTGGCGCTGCCGTTCGGCCAGGAGCTTGCGCACGATCTCCCGGTTCAGCCGGGCGTGCTCGCGGGCGCGTTCGGCGGCGAGGTCGGCCGAGCCCGAGGCGATCGCCTCGAACCACGCCGAATGCTCCTCGAACAGGTCGTATGGGTCGCCCGTCTGCCGCAGCAGCCAGTGCAGGCGCCCCTGCAGGGGCTCCAGCAGGGACTGCAGCAGGGTGTTGTGGGACAGCTTGAGTATCTCGTCGTGGAAGGCCTCGTTGGCCTTGCCGAGGGCGATGCGGTCTCCGGCGTCGAGCGCCTTGCGCGCCCGGGTCAGGATGCTCCGGACGCGGCGCAGCTCGGCCTTGGTGGCCCGCGTCGCGGCCTGCCGGCTGGCCAGGACCTCCAGCGACTCGCGCACGTCGAACAGCTCCTCGACGTCCTGCTCCGACAGCTCCACGACGACCGCGCCCCGCCGGGGGACCGTCTTGACGAAGCCCTCGCTCTCCAGGGCCCGGATCGCCTCCCGCACCGGCAGCCGGGAGACCCCGAGCTGGGCGGCGATCTCGGTCTCGACCAGTCGCGTTCCCGCGGGGTAGACGTCGTCGATGATGCGCTGGCGCAGCTCGTCGCGTACGCGGTCCCGGAGCGGCTTGTAGTCGGCGTCGATGTCGAACGCACCCGGCGCGTCCGCCTGCCTGCTCACAGGGCCGTCTCCCCGGTCTTCCGCCTCGGTCCCGGACCGGTGCCGACCGGCGCGGGCCGCTCGGCGCCGTCGAAAGGATAACGCCGCCGGAAGTCGTCGGCCGCCGCGTCGAACGTGGTGAACTCGACGCCGGGCAGGCCGAGCCAGCTGTCGAAGAGCCGCTCGAGCATCAGCAGGACCTGCGGCCGGCCGGACACGTCGGGGTGCAGGGTCATGGGGAAGACCGCGTAGTCGAACTCGCGGTAGACCCACTCGAACTGGTCGCGCCACAGCCGTTCCACATCGTGCGGGCTGACGAAGCCGTGGCTGTTGGGGGACTTCTTGACGAACATCATCGGCGGCAGGTCGTCGACGTACCAGTTGCCGCAGAACTCCACGAGGTCGACCTCGGCGCCGTGGGTGAGGGGCTTCATCCAGTCCTCGGCCCGGCGGCTGTAGTCGATCTTCGTCCACTCGTCGCCGACGCGGGCGTAGAAGGGATGGAAGTCGTTGTAGTTCTGCGAGTGGTCGTAGGAGAAGCCGAACTCCTTCAGCAGGGCCGCGGTGTGGCGGCTCATCTCCCACCACGGCGCCACGTAGCCGCGCGGCGGACGCCCCCACAGGCCCTGGATGAGCTCGACGCAGCGGCCGAGCACGTCCCGCTCCTGCTCCGGTGACATGTCGATGGGGTTCTCGTGCGAGTAGCCGTGCGCTCCGATCTCGTGCCCCGCCTCGGCGACGGCCGCCATCTGCTCGGGGAAGGTCTCGATGGAGTGGCCCGGGATGAACCAGGTCGTGCGCAGGCCGTACCGCTCGAAGAGCTGGAGCAGCCGGGGGGTGCCCACCTCGCCGGCGAACACCCCGCGCTGGATGTCGTTGGGCGAGTCCTCGCCGCCGTACGAGCCGAGCCAGCCGGCGACCGCGTCGACGTCGACTCCGATAAGGATCTTGATGTCCTTGGCCATGGTGTTCCTCATCTCTGCGTCTGGACTGCGGGCGGGTGGGCCAGTAAGCGCCCGTACCCGGTGATCGGTCTCGCGTCCCCGGCCAGGGCGAGGGCCTGCCACAGCGTCGCGGCGACGCTGTCGACGACCGGGACGCCACTGCGGTGTTCCCACCGGGCGGCCAGGTGCGCGGCGCGCACGTTGGTGCACACCACGGCGACCGCGTCGCAGCCCGCCGTGACGAGCGCGTCGAAGGCCTCGTCCAGCTCGGCGTCCCCGAGCAGGGCGAAGTCGTAGTTGGTGGTGCGGCCGAAGTGGCGGGCCGCGTGCACGGGGAAGCCGTGATCGGCGTAGTGCGCGGCGATGGCGTCGCCGACGTCCCGCGTGTACGGCGTGAGCAGACCGGTGCGCCGGGCCGCCAAGGCGCGCAGGGCGGCGAGGACGGCCAGCGTCGAGGTCGTGGCGGGGGCGCCGGCGGCTTGTTCCATCTCGCGGCACAGCCGCTCGTCCCCGCCCGGGCCGAGCCAGGAGCCGGAGGTGCCGTTCCAGGCGACGACGTCGACACGCGCGTCGCCGAGGAGGCGGGCCGCGTCGACGAACGATTCGGGGGCGAACTGACGGGTGTCGGCGGCGTCGAGGCTGATGCTCGTGACCCGCAGTCGGGTGAAGTGGACCGAGACGTCGTCCCGGCCGGCGAGCAGCGCGCCGGTCATCGGTTCGACGACGGTGTTGGACGACGGGGTGATCATGCCTATTCGCCGGGCGGTCGGCCGCACGATGCCTCCGCTCAGAGGGGGTCATTGAGGATACTGTATACAGGATCCTAAGCACCCTCTGCGACTGAAAACAACTGAAAACTGGTCATTGACACCCCTTTTGGGCCGCCTTACCCTCCTGGTACCGGCGCACCGGATACCCACCGTGACCGTTCCCGATGGGGGAAACCGGCTCCGTCGGATCTCAGACGACCCTGCTCGCCCAGGGGCGTCGCACGCCTGCCCATAGCTCCGAACCTTGGCTCGTCAACGCCGGCGGAGGGACCAGGGGGCGTTCACTCAGTGCCAGGAGACCGCCGTGTCACCTTCCACCCGTGCACCCAAATCAACGGCTTCCGACCGCCATCCGGTGGACGAAGTCCTTCCTGCGCCCCGACTCTTCTTCTTCGGCCTGCAGCACATGTTGATCATGTATGCGGGCTGCGTCGCGGTTCCGCTCGTGCTCGGCACGGTGCTCAAACTTGAGACGCACACCATCGCACTGATCGTCAATGCCGATCTGCTCGTGGCGGGCATCGCCACCGTCATCCAGAGCGTCGGCCTCACCCGCTTCTTCGGCATCCGCATGCCGGTGGTCGCGGGAGCCTCCTTCACCTTCCTCACCCCGATGATGCTCGTCGGCTCCGAGTACGGCATGCCGACCATGTACGGCTCGATGATCGCGGCAGGCGTCTTCGGAATACTGATCGCCCGGCCGTTCTCCAAGGTGCTGCGGTTCTTCCCGACGCTGGTCACGGGCTGCGTGATCACGATCATCGGGCTCTCGCTGGTCAAGGTCAGCGCCGACCTGATCACCGGGTCCGACCCGCAGTCGCCGGACTACGCGAGCGTGCGGTACATCCTCCTGGCCTTCGCCGTCGTCGTGATCATCGTGCTGGCCAACCGCCTGTTCACCGGGTTCCTCCGGAACATCTCGGTGCTGTTCGGCCTGGCGATCGGCACGGTGATCGCGGCGATCATGGGCATCACCGACTTCTCCTCCGTGGCCGGCGCCAAGTGGTTCGGCTTCTCGACGCCGCTGCACTTCGGCGCGCCGGAGTTCCGGCTCGTGCCGATCCTCGCGATGTGCGTCGCCATGGTGGTGGTCTTCTGCGAGATGACCGCGTGCGTGCTGGCCATCGGCGACGCGGTCGGCAAGCGCGTCACCGACAAGGACATGGCCCGGGGACTGGCCACCGACGGCCTGTCCGCCGTGCTGGCCGGGTTCATGAACTCGGTGCCCGACTCCACGTTCGGCCAGAACGTGGGACTGATCAGCCTGACGAAGGTCAGCAGCCGGTACGTCATCACCGTCACCGGCGTGCTGCTGATGATCATGGGTGCCATCCCCAAGCTCGGCGAGGTCGTCGCCAGCCTGCCGGGACCCGTCATCGGCGGCGCCGGCCTGGTCATGTTCGCCATGACGGGGGCCGTCGGCATCCAGATGCTGCAGAGAGTCGACTTCACCGGGAACCAGAACCTGCTCATCGTCGCCGTCTCCCTCGGCCTGGGGATGCTGCCGGTGGCGGTGCCGGGTATCTACCAGAACTTCAACCAGGACACGCAGTTCATCCTCGGCAGCGCCGTCACGGTCACGGTGCTGGCGGCCTTCCTGCTCAACCTGCTCTTCAACCACCTGCTGGTCCGAGCGGGCACGCCCGTTCCACAGGCCCCCGAGGCCCCCGGGGCCGCCGAGGCGCCCGGGACCGCCGCCACGGCGGCGGACGGCACGGCCTGATTCGCGCCCGCCGCGACACATCACACGTAAGGAGCATCCGAACCATGGGTCTTGCACCCGTCTCCGAGAACATCCGGCGCATCCTCAAGGTCATCGAAGAGGGCTCCCGGGACATGGCCACCGGCTGGAACCTCCCTCGCGAGTGCTACGTCGATCCGGAGTTCTACGCCTTCGAGCAAGAGGCGATCTTCATGCGCCAGTGGCTGTGCCTCGGCCGCGTCGACGAGATCCCGAAGCCGGGTGACTTCGTGCGCATCGACATGGGCGACGAGCCCCTGATGATGGTCCGCGGCAAGGACATGGAGATTCGGGTCCTCACCCCGGTCTGCGCACACCGGGCCCACCTGGTGTGCGAGGGGTCGGGGAACACCGGCAGGCTCTTCCGCTGCCCCTTCCACGCCTGGACGTACGGGCTGGACGGCTCCCTCATCGCGGCGCCGTCCATGAACGACACCGTCGGCCTGAAGAACCTGAAGGCGGAGGCGTACCTGCCCTCGCACCGGGTCGAGATCTGGAACGGCTTCGTCTTCACCAATCTCGACCCGAACGCGAAGCCGCTCGCGCCCACGCTCACCAAGCTCACCAAGGAGCTGGAGAACTACCACATCGACGAGATGGTGAGCATGCCCGTCGCGGAGCTGCGCGGCAACAACTGGAACTGGAAGGCGCAGCTCGAAAACGGCATCGAGCCCTACCACAGCGCCTACCTCCACGGCATGCTGCACGACTTCGCGCACGTCAGGCTCACCAGCTTCGTGGACCTCGACCCCGACGAGGGCGCGGTCTACCACCCGACCGGCTTCTACCACCCGGACGCCGGCTTCAACGCGACCACCAAGGCCCTGCTCCCGATCATCCCGACGCTCGGCGAGAAGGAGCGCAACCAGGTCATCTTCGCCTCGGTCCCCCCGAACCTGGGATTCGGGGCGGTTCCCGAGGGTCTGTTCTACTACCTCGTCCTGCCCGCGGGGCCGGACCACATGAACCTGCGCATCGGTCACCTGTACCCCGAGGAGTCCACCCGGCACCCCCGCTTCGAGCAGCTCTACAAGATCGCCCAGGACGGCCTGGTCCTGTTCCACCAGCAGGACGCCAGCTCCGATCTGTCGCTCCAGAAGGGCATGCGCTCCCGCTTCCGCCGTCCCGGCCGCTACTCCTTCCAGGAGGAGTCGCTTCTCCAGTTCAACCGGTGGCTGCTCAAGCGCTACAAGGACTACGTGAACCTGGTCGACGGCGTGACCGAGCCCGCGGCGGCCAACTGAACGCGACATCTTCCCGCCCTCAAGGAGATCCACATGAAAGTCACTGTCGACCGCACCCTGTGCGACGGAAACGGCGTGTGCATGGGCATCGCCCCCGACGTCTTCGACGTCGACGACGACCTGAACCTCCACATCGTCGACGAGATCCCCGACGACCCGGTCATCCAGGCCCAGGTCCGGCAGTCGATCACCTCCTGCCCGGTCCTCGCGCTGAGCCTGGAGGAATAGCGGCCGTGGTCGCCACCACCTCGCAGACCGTCGTCGTGGCCGGCGGGTCCCTCGCCGGCCACAGGGTGGTCGCCGAACTCGCCCGGCATGGCTTCGCCGGCGACGTCGTCTGGGTACGCGGGCCCGAGGGCACCGCTCCCTACTCCCGGCCCGCCCTGTCCAAGGAACTCATCCAGGGCAAGGTCACCCGCGACGACATCCGGCTGCCCGGCCTCGACACGCACGGCCTGCGGCTGCGCGTCGTGGACCACGCGGTGTGCGCGCGGCTGGACCCCGACGACGACCGGGTGCTGGTCACGCCCACGCACGAGGCTCCGGCAGAACCCTCCGACGGCGAGTGGATCCCCTTCGACGCCCTGTTCGTCTGCACGGGGACGCGCGCCCGCCTGCCGGAGGCGTTCGCCGGGCTGCCCAACGTCCACTGCCTGCGCACGCTCGCCGACGCCGAACGGATCAAGGAGCGGCTGCCCGGCCGGCCCCGGACGGTGGTCGTCGGCGCCGGTCTCGTCGGCAGCGAGATCGCCGCGTCGCTGCGGTCCTGCGGGCTGCCGGTCGAGCTGGTCGTGCAGGGGCGGCTGCCCATGGACACGGTGTTCGGCGAGGACCTGGGACGGTTCTGCCTGGACCGGCACCACGCCAACGGCGTGACGACCCGGCTGCTGACGACCGTCACCGGCCTGTCGGCGACCGAGCCGGACGGCCCGGTCGTCCTGACCTTCGACGACGGCGGGCAGACCTGCGCCGACCTGGTCGTGCTCGGGCTCGGCGCGGTCACGGCCTGCGAATGGCTGCACGGCTCCGGGCTCGACGTCTCCGACGGCCTCGGCTGCGACGAGGCCCTGCGGACCGCGCGGCCGAACGTCTTCGCGGCCGGGGACATCGCCAACTGGAGGCACCCCGTGTTCGGCCGGCGGATGCGGGTCGAGCACTGGAGCAACGCGTCGGCGCAGGCGCGGCACGCCGTCGAGAGCTGGTGGGCCGGGCTGGAGGGCCGCGAGCCCGCGCCGTTCGCGGAGGTGCCGTACTTCTGGTCGGACCAGTACGGCCTGAAGTACCAGATGGTCGGCCACGCGCGCGGGCACGACGAGGTCAGCGTCGAGCGGATCGGCGCGGACGGGTACCCGTTCGTGACCTACTTCCGCGAGGGCCGCGTCGTCGCCGCCGCCGGAGTGAACGCGCCGCGCGCGGTGATGCGCATGAAGGCGCGCATCCAGTCCGAAGCAACCACGATTCAGGGGGCGTACGCAGGGTGAACGGCGACCTGGCCGCAGACGGCACGACATACGCGCACGACGACGAGCGGGACCCGGCGCTGGCCAAGGTGATCCGGGACCACATGTGGTCGCTGCTGAGCGCCCGCTACCGCACCAACCGCCGCTCCCCGGGCGCGCCGACCGAGGACGAGTACCTCCACGACCGGCCGTTCTGGCCCGAGTTCACCTTCGAAGAGGTGACGTACGCGGTGGAGGACGACAGGGACCTGCTGCTGGTGGCCTTCCACGACACCGACGTGCCGGACGTCACCCTCGGCTTCCGGATCGACCTCGGCAAGGCCATGACCAAGTGGTCCCGTCGCGTCGGCGGACGCCACCCGCGGCAGCACCCGGAGATGTTCGCGGCGGAACTGATCTGGTTCATGGTCTGCTTCATCGGCGTCGCCGACTTCGACAAGGCGACGAGCACCCCCGGGCCTCCGCCGTACTGGATCAACGACGGATCCGAGATCTTCGGAAAGCTCAAGGACAACCCGAACATGGAGACCTTCGAGTCCCACCACTGACCTCCCCGCAGAAAGGCCGGCATCCGCCATGGCAGTTGTCGAGATCGAAAAGCCCCGCGACGGCGTCGCGGTCATCCGGCTCAACCGGCCGGAGGTGCGCAACGCGCTCAACACCGAGATACGCGTGCTGCTCGCCGAGGCCGTCGAGACCCTCAACCAGGACGACGACATCGGCGCGATCGTCCTGACCGGCGGCGACACCGTCTTCGCCGTCGGCGCCGACCTGAACGAGCAGGCCGGACGCGATGTGGTGGGCGCGATCCGCGCCTACACCCACCAGGCGTTCTGGTACAGCGGAAAGCCCGTGATCGCCGCCGTGAACGGGGACGCGTTCGGCGGCGGCAACGAGTTCATCCTCCAGTGCGACTTCGTCATCGCCTCGCAGAACGCCCGCTTCGCCCAGACCGAGGTCACCATCGGCCTGGTCCCCGGCGGCGGCGCGACGCAGCGGCTGCCCCGCGTCATCGGCCGGCAGAACGCGCTGTACGCCCTCCTCACCGGCACGCCCATGACCGCCGCCGACGCGTACCGGCTCGGCTACGTCTCCGAGGTGGTCGAGGGCAACGCCATCGACCGGGCCGTGGAGCTGGCCGCGCTGATCGCCTCCCGCCCCCGCCTGGCCGTGCGGCAGATCAAGGAGGTCGTCCGCCTCGGTCTCGACACGTCCTTCGAGGCCGGGATCGCGCTGGAGCGCCGCGGCTACCAGCTCATGTTCGGCACGCGAGACCTGCGCGAGGGCTTCGCCGCGGTACGGGAGGGGCGGGAGCCGAAGTTCACCGGCGAGTGACGGGCGGAGCGCCGATGGCGCGTGGCCGGCGCGGCGAACGGTAGGCTACTGGGGTTGCGCTCGTAACGCCTTCCGCTAGGGCGGGTGAGGGGGAGCGCGCCAATCCCGATTCGAGTCATCCCTAGGAGATGTGCCGTGTCCGAAGTACGCATCGCCGCCGAGCTCCGTAACGAGTTCGGCAAGGGCGCCGCCCGCAAGATCCGCCGGGCGAACAAGGTCCCCGCCGTCCTCTACGGCCACGGCACCGAGCCCAAGCACCTGACCCTTCCCGGCCACGAGCTGCTGCTCGCGCTGCGCACGCCGAACGTGCTCATCCGCCTGCAGGGCGAGGGCGTGGACGAGATCGCGCTGCCCAAGGGCGTCCAGCGCGACCCGATCAAGGGCTTCCTCGAGCACGTCGACCTGCTGCTGGTCAAGCGCGGCGAGAAGGTCACCGTCGAGATCCCGGTCACCGTCGTCGGCGAGCCGGTCGGCAGCGCGATCGTCGAGCAGCCGCTGAACACGATCTCGGTCGAGGCCGAGGCGACCCACATCCCGACCGGCGTCGAGGTGGACGTGAACGGCCAGGACGCCGGCTACACCGTGCACGCGGGCGACCTGAAGCTGCCGAGCGGCACGACGCTCGCCGGTGACCCCGAGGCGCTGGTGCTGCACGTGATCGCGGCCCCGACGGCCGCGCTGCCGGAGGAGGGCGAGGCCGCCGAGGGCGAGAGCGCCGAGGCCGCCGAGTAGGACCCGTTCGTGAGAGAGTCCTCCACAGAATGTCTGTGGAGGACTCTTCCATGTGAGTCGGCGGTGGAGCCGGCTGGTGGAGCCGGCTGGCGGAGTCGGCTGGTGGAGTCGGCTGGTGGAGCCGACAGCGGAGCCGGCGGCGAGGCAGACAGCAAGGCAGACAGCGGAGGAGACAGCGATGTCCGACACGTCCGCGCAGCGGTGGCTGGTGGTCGGCCTGGGCAACCCCGGGCCGGAGTACGCCGGAAACCGGCACAACGCGGGCTTCATGGTGCTCGACGAGCTGGCGGCCCGGATGGGCGGCCGGTTCAAGGCGCACCGGTCGCGGGCCGAGGTGGTCGAGGGCCGTCTGGCCGGGCTACCGGTCGTGCTGGCCAAGCCGCTGTCGTTCATGAACCTGTCGGGCGGCCCGGTGAAGGCGCTGGCCGACTTCTACAAGGTCACCCCCGACCGGGTGATCGTGATCCACGACGAGCTGGACATCCCGTACGGCGCGCTGCGCGCGAAGATCGGCGGCGGCGACAACGGCCACAACGGCCTGAAGTCGATCACGAAGGCGCTCGGCACGCGCGACTATCCCCGGATCAGGTTCGGCATCGGCCGCCCGCCGGGCCGCATGGACCCGGCGACGTTCGTGCTGCGCGACTTCGCCACGGCCGAGCGGAAGGACCTGCCGTTCCTCGTGGACCGGGCGGCCGACATGGTGGAGTCGCTGATGACCGCCGGTCTCGAGGCGACGCAGAACCGCTTCCACGCCGCCGATCTCAATCCGGCGAAGCCGCCCCGCTGAGACCCCGCGAAACGGCCCCGTCGCCGGCCTCGCGGTGCGCCGAACCCGGCCACTCCATGAGGTTCTGCAGCAGCTCCGCCTGCTCGATCGCGTCATCCAGGGCGTTGTGCGTGTGCGGGCGCCGCGAACGCACCTCGCGCGGCATCTGACGCTTGGTCGCCCAGGCGACCGGCACCACGGCTTTGGCGGCGTACAGCGTCTTGATGTCGATGCACCGGGAGTGGCCGAAAGGCGACTGCCCGGTGAAGCGGAGGAAGTACCAGTACATCCACATCCAGTCGTACGACAGCGGGAAGGCCGCGAGCACCGGCAGGTCGTCGCCGCACACCTCGGCCACCCAGGCCGCCGCCTCGGTCATCGCCTCGGCCGGGTCGCGTCCCTCGCGCAGCAGCGTCTCCCGGTCGAGGCCGCTCACCGCCAGCGCCTCCGCCACGTGGTCGTCGCTGATCGGCCGTAACTCGGCGTAGAACGTCAGCGCCTCAGGGTCGGTCCGCTCGAACCGCCGCCCGGTCATCCGCCCGGCCACGGTCATGCCGAAGCTGACCATCGAGTACGGCCCCGGAATGGGGCCGTCCGCCTCGACATCGACCGATATGTACGTTTCGGCTTTCAACGAATCTCCCTGAGACGCCGGGGTGAGGCCGCTAGCATTCCATCACCGTCGGTAGTGGCAGGATTGCGGGGGGCGACAGTGCTGGACGGCGATACGACCGCGCTCGCCGTCGGCATGTCCCGGGACGCGCCCGCCCATCCGATGCCGCGGCCGCCCGCGTGGGCCGTGCGATATCGGCTCACCGCGGCCGTCTGCGACATCGTGGGGGCCCTTCTCGCTGGGGTCACCGCCGTGGTGATCCGGTTCGGCGAGGTTACTCCGTACGTGATGCCCTATGTGATGGTGAGTGCCGCGCTGCCCGCCGTCTGGGCGATGACTCTCGTGCTGAGCCGGGCGTACGAGCCGCGTCTGATCGGCGTGGGGGCCGAGGAGTTCCGCCGGGTCGCGCGGGCCGGGTTCACGCTGATCGCGGGGGTCGCGATCGTGGCGTACGCGTCGAAGACCGGGCTCGCCCGCGGATACGTGCTGATCGCGCTGCCGCTCACGACCGTGCTCACCCTCGCGGCGAGGTACGGCCTGCGGCAGCGGCTGCACCGCAGGCGGGCCAGAGGTGAGGGCTGCATGCGCAGGGTCGTGGCGGTAGGCCACCGGACGGCGATCGCCGAGCTGGTCGAGACCTTCCGCGGGGAGCGCTACCACGGCATGGAGGTGGTGGCCGCCTGCGTGCCCACCCGCGCCTCCGGCCATGTCGCCGACGTGCCGGTGCTGGGCGACTTCACCGACGTGCCGCTCGTGGTCGAGCAGGTCCGGGCCGACACGGTGGCGGTGCTCGCCTGCCCGGAGCTGGACGGCACGGCGCTGCGCCGGCTGGCCTGGCGGCTGGAGCGGACGCGCACCGATCTGGTGGTGGCGCCCGCGCTGATGGAGGTGGCCGGTCCGCGCATCGCGATCCGCCCCGTCGCCGGGCTCCCGCTGCTGCATGTGGAGCATCCCGAGCTGGCGGGAGGACGCCGGCTGGTCAAGGGCGTTTTCGACCGGCTGGTCGCCGCCGTCGCGCTGGTGCTGCTCGCCCCGCTCCTGGCCGCCGTCGCCGTGGCCGTACGGGTGACCAGCCCGGGGCCTGCCCTGTTCCGCCAGCGGCGGGTCGGCAGGGACGGCGTGGAGTTCACGATCCTCAAGTTCCGCACCATGTGGCGCGACGCGGAGGCCCGCAAGATCGAGCTGGTCAGCGACGCCGACGGCGTGCTGTTCAAGGTGCGCAGGGACCCGCGGGTGACCCCGCTCGGCGCCGCGCTGCGGCGTTACTCCGTCGACGAGTTACCGCAGCTCATCAACGTGCTGCGGGGCGACATGTCGCTCGTCGGGCCACGTCCGCCGCTGCCCGAGGAGGTCGCGCGCTATGGCGACGACGTGCGCCGCAGGCTCGTGGTGCGGCCCGGGCTGACCGGGCTCTGGCAGGTCAACGGCCGGTCCGACCTCTCTTGGGAGGAATCGGTACGGTTGGACCTACGTTATGTCGAGAACTGGTCTCTCATGCTGGATCTGCAGATCTTATGGAAGACGTGGTCTGCGGTCGCACGCGGGGCGGGAGCGTACTGAGGAATGACGATGCGGGACGACCACACCCTCGCCGGTGAGCTGGCGACGGAGGCGGGGGAGCGGCTCCTGGGGCTGCGCGCCCGTCTCGGGTTCGACGACGGCCGGGCGCTGAAGGACGCGGGAGACCGCGCGTCCCACGAGTTTCTCATGGACGCGCTCAGGCGGCTGCGGCCGGACGACGCCGTGCTGTCGGAGGAGGCGACCCGCGAGGAGCGGATGGACCCCCGGCGGCTGTCGGCCGAGCGCGTCTGGATCGTCGATCCTCTCGACGGCACCCGTGAGTTCTCCGAGCAGGGCCGCACCGACTGGGCCGTCCATGTGGCGCTCTGGCAGCGCGGCGCTCTCGTGGCCGGGGCCGTCGCCCTGCCCGCCCAGGGACGTACGCTCACGACCGCGGCGCCGCCCGAGCTGCCCGAGAAGGTGCGTGAGCCGTTCCGCATCGCGGTCAGCCGCACCCGGCCGCCCGAGTTCGTCCGCGAGCTGGCCGCCCGCCTCGGCGGGGAGCTCGTCCCCATCGGCTCGGCCGGTGCCAAGATCGCCGCGGTCCTCACCGGTGAGGTCGAGGCGTACGTGCACGCGGGGGGACAGTACGAGTGGGACTCGGCCGCCCCGGTCGCGGTGGCGGTCGCGGCGGGGGCCCATGCGAGCCGGATCGACGGCTCACCCCTGACCTACAACCAGGAGGACCCGTACCTGCCGGATATCCTGGTCTCCCTACCGGATCTGGCGCCAACGTTGCTCGCCGGAATCCGTGACCTGCATCGCCAGACTCCGTGAAGGAAGTCCCCAATGCTTCAGCGTGACTACACCACGTCACAGCTCGACGTGCTCGAGGCCGAGGCGATCCACATCATGCGTGAGGTCGCGGCCGAGTTCGAGCGCCCCTGTCTGCTCTTCTCCGGCGGCAAGGACTCCATTGTCATGCTGCGGGTCGCCGAGAAGGCCTTCTGGCCGGCGCCGATCCCGTTTCCTCTGATGCACGTGGACACCGGGCACAACTTCCCCGAGGTCATCGAGTTCCGTGACCGGCGCGTCGCCGAGCTGGGCGCGCGCCTGGTGGTCGCCTCGGTCCAGGCGTCGATCGACGCCGGGCGCGTGGTGGAGCAGACCGGGCGGCGGGCCTCCCGCAACCGGCTGCAGACCACGACGCTGCTGGACGCGATCGAGGAGCACCAGTTCGACGCGGTGTTCGGCGGAGCCCGGCGCGACGAGGAGAAGGCACGGGCCAAGGAGCGGGTGTTCTCCTTCCGCGACGAGTTCGGCCAGTGGGATCCGAAGAACCAGCGCCCCGAGCTGTGGAACCTCTACAACACCAAGATCAGCAGGGGTGAGCACATCCGCGTGTTCCCGCTGTCGAACTGGACCGAGCTCGACGTGTGGCACTACATCCGGCGTGAGGGCATCGAGATCCCGTCGATCTACTTCTCCCACACCCGGACGGTCTTCGAGCGTGACGGCATGCTGCTGGCCGACTCCGAGGTGGTCCAGCGGGGCGACGACGAGCCCACGTTCGATGCCGTCGTCCGCTACCGCACGGTCGGCGACATGACCTGCACCGGCGCGGTCGCCTCGACCGCCACCACGATCGACCAGATCATCGACGAGATCGCCGCCACCCGGATCACCGAGCGCGGCGCGACCCGCGCCGACGACCGGGCCTCCGAGGCCGCCATGGAAGATCGCAAGAAGGAAGGCTACTTCTGATGGACATCCTTCGGTTCGCGACGGCGGGCAGTGTCGACGACGGCAAGTCGACGCTGATCGGGCGGCTGCTGTTCGACTCCAAGGCGATCTTCGAGGACCAGCTCGAAGCGGTCGAGCGCACCTCCCGCGACCGGGGCACGGAATACACCGACCTGTCGCTGCTCACCGACGGCCTGCGGGCCGAGCGCGAGCAGGGCATCACGATCGACGTGGCCTACCGCTACTTCGCCACGCCCAAGCGGAAGTTCATCATCGCCGACACCCCCGGGCACATCCAGTACACCCGGAACATGGTCACCGGCGCCTCCACGGCCGACCTGGCGATCATCCTGATCGACGCGCGCAAGGGCGTGCTGGAGCAGTCGCGGCGGCACGCCTTCCTGACCACGCTGCTGCGGGTGCCCCACCTGGTGCTCGCGGTCAACAAGATGGACCTCGTCGACTACTCCGAGGCCCGGTTCGAGGAGATCCGCGAGGAGTTCACCGCGTTCGCGAGCAAGCTGAACGCGTCCGACCTCACGTTCATCCCGATCTCGGCGCTGCACGGCGACAACGTGGTCTCCCGCTCGGAGAACATGCCGTGGTACGAGGGCTCCTCGCTGCTGCACCACCTGGAGAACGTGCACATCGCCTCCGACCGCAACCTGGTCGACGTGCGCTTCCCCGTGCAGTACGTCATCCGCCCGCACAGCGCGACCAGCCAGGAGCTGCACGACTACCGGGGATACGCCGGGCAGGTCGCGGGCGGCGTGCTCAAGCCGGGTGACGAGGTGCTGCACCTGCCGTCCGGCCTGACCACGACGATCACCGGGATCGACACCTTCGACGGCCCGGTGGAGGAGGCGTTCGCGCCGATGTCGGTCACGCTGCGGCTCGGCGACGACATCGACATCTCCCGCGGCGACATGATCTGCCGGCCGAACAACCAGCCGCAGGTCGCCCAGGAGATCGACGCGATGATCTGCTGGATGGCCGACGGCCTGAAGCTCCAGCCGCGCTCCAAGCTGATCATCAAGCACACCACCCGTACGGCCCGGGCCCTCGTGCGCGACCTGCACTACCGGCTCGACGTCAACACCCTGCACCGGGACGAGTCGGCCACCGCTCTCAGCCTGAACGAGATCGGCCGGGTGTCGCTGCGGACGACCCAGCCGTTGTTCGTGGACGACTACGCGCGCAACCGCCTCACCGGCGGCTTCATCCTCATCGACGAGGCCACCAACGGCACCGTCGGCGCCGGGATGATCGTCGACGCACGCTGACGCCGCCGCTTCCCAGGAGAGGTCCGGCTCGGACGGCTTCCGAGGGCGAGGCACACGGCTTTTGATGGCGAGGCACGCGGCTTATGCGCCGAGGTGCACGGTCCGCGAGAGCGAGGCGCACGGCTTTTGAGGGCGAGGACGTGGTCTGCGAGGGCGAGGCACACGGCAGTGCTCCGGTTCGTCCGGGTGGCGCTGGCCTGTGCCCGCCCTCGGGCCGCGCGAGGGGCGAGGTGAACGCTCCGGCGAGGGTGAGGCGCACCGGCCATGCGAGGGCGAGGCACACGGCGGCGCTTCCGGGTTCATCGAGGTGCCCGTGCCCGCCCTCGGGCCTTTTACGTACGGGCCGGCCCGGCGGGACTATGACGCGACGAGCTTGTCCAGGGGCAGGCCGGGGTCGGCCAGCGCCTGGGCGGTGACGGGTGTTCCGGTGCGGATCAACGCCTTGATCGGCTCGACGACGTCCCAGATGTTGACGTTCATGCCGGCCAGGACGCGATCGCCGCTGAGCCAGAACGCGATGAACTCCCGCCCCGCGACGTCACCCCGGAAGACGACCTGGTCGTAGCCGCCGGGCTCGACATGGCCGACATACTCCATGCCGAGGTCGAACTGGTCGGTGTAGAAGTAGGGCAGCTCCTCGTAGGTCGCCTCCCGGCCCAGCATGGTGGCGGCGGCCACCCTGGGTTGCTTGAGCGCGTTGGCCCAGTGTTCGACCCGTACGCGCCTGCCGAGCAAGGGGTGATGGGCATTGGCGACGTCCCCGGCGGCGACGATGTCCGGGTCGGCCGTACGCAGGGCCGCGTCCACCACGACGCCGTCGTCCACAGGCAGCCCGGCCTGTACGGCGAGCCGCACCTCGGGCTCGGCGCCGACACCGACGAGGACGGCGTCGGCGGGGATCTCCTCGCCGTCGCCCAGCCGTACGCCCGAGCGTGTGATCTCGCTGACGACGACGCCGAGCCGCAGATCGACACCGTGGTCACGGTGCAGACCGGCGAAGACCCGGGCGACCTCGGGCCCGAGCACGCGCAGCAGGGGCAGCTCGGCCACCTCCAGCACCGTGACCTCGACGCCGGCCCGCCGGGCCGCCGCGGTGACCTCCAGCCCGATCCAGCCCGCCCCGATGACCGCCAGCCGCGAAACGCTCCCGATGACCTCCTTGAGCGACTCGCAGTCTTCGATCGTGCGCAGGTAGTGCACGTGGGGTGCGTGCGCGCCGGGGATCGGCGGCGTGCGCGGGCGGGCCCCGGTGGCGAGCAGCAGTTTGTCGTATTCGACCGCGCCGCCGTCGGTCAGCTCGACGCGGTGGGCGCCGCGATCGAGGCCGGTCGCCGCCACGCCGAGCCGCAGCTCGACGTCGTGGTCGGCGTACCAGCCTTCCGGGTGGACGAAGACGCCGGCCCGCTCGGTCGTGCCCATCAGATAGCCCTTGGACAGCGGGGGCCGCTCGTAGGGACGGTGCGGCTCGGCGCCGATCAGCGTGATCCGCCCGTCGAATCCCTGCTCGCGCAGGGCCTCGGCGGCCTTGGCACCGGCCAGACCGGCTCCGACGATCACGAATCTCTGCGGTGTCACGGCGATGATCTCCTTGTTCAGGGGCGGGTGCCGGTGAGGGCGAAGAACTCCTGCCGGGATCGGGCGTCCTCCCGGAGTATGCCCAGCAGCGTCGAGGTGACGGTGGTCGAGCCGACGGCCCGCACTCCGCGCAGGGTCATGCAGGTGTGCTCGGCCTCGATCACGACGCCGACCCCGCGAGGCCGCAACCGCTCTGCGAGCCAGTCGGCCACCTGCTTGGTGAGCCGCTCCTGCACCTGTGGACGGCGGGCGAAGTGCTCCACGACGCGGGCCAGTTTGGACAGCCCGAGGATGCGGTCGCCGGGCAGATAGCCGACATGGGCGACCCCGGCGAAGGGCAGCAGGTGATGCTCGCAGACCGAGCGGACCGGGATCGACCGGGCCAGCACGAGCTCGTCGTAGCCTTCCTCGTTGGGGAAGGTGGTCAGGTCGAACGGGCGCGGCGTGAACAGCTCGGCATACGCCCGGGCCATGCGTGCCGGGGTCTCCCGCAGGCTCTCGGAGTCGGCGGAGACGCCCAGCGCCTCCAGGAACGCGCGGGCCGCCCGCTCGGCCGCGGCAAGATCCACGCCGGCGCGCTGCTTGTCGATCACCCGAAGGGCGGTGCCGGAACGCATCTCAGGCACCGCTCGTGCCGAGCGCGGCCAGCAGCACCAGCACCACGGTGACCACGGCCAGCAGGCCGTGCACGGCCACGACCGCGACCGGGAAGTGCCGCTCTGCCGGTTGTGCCGTGCCGGGCCCGGCGGCCACCGCCGTACGGGCGCGGTAGGCGGGGATCCACCGGGCGAACATCGCGAATCCCAGCAGGGCGACCGGGACCAGCAGGACCAGGGCGACCCACGCCAGTGCGGCGGCGTCGGCGACCAGGAACACGATCCACACGACCAGCCCCGCGGCGGCCAGCGCGAAGTGGCCGAAGATCAGACCTGGTGAGAAGCGGCTGGTGCGCCGGCCGCCTCTGGCGATCCAGACGCCCAGCATCACGAAGCCGCCCACGGCGGTGAGCAGCCACGTGATCAGTGCCGCGATGGCCATGATGAGTTCTCCTTCTGTGCGGGTGGGAAGGGGGGTCAGCGCCGGAACCCGCCGGCCTGGGTGGCCTCGTCGGCGACCCGTACGCCATAGCGGTAGGCGAGCTTGCCGCCGAGATAGCCGGAGACCACGAGCAGCGCCAGGCTGCCCGCCGAGAGCAGTAGCGGGCCGAGCGCGACCTGCCCGCCCGCCGGCGAATCCGCGGGTGAGAGGGCCTGCCGCCACAGGAAGCCGGCGGCGTACGCGGCGGTGATCACGAGGTTCAGCCCCATGTGGAGCAGACCGGTGCGGAACGCCGGGGTGCCCGCCGGGATGGCGAACAGGTCGAGGAACCCGGCCATCGCCGCGGCCACCGCGCCGAGCACGCCGATGGCGATCAGCCACGTCGAGCCCTCGGCGAGGAAACCCGGGTCGGGGGCGAACCGGGACGCCAGGTCGAAGACCATGCTCGCCACCCAGGCCCCGATGGGCACCGCGACCAGCATGGGGTGGAACGGATGGCCGTACGGCCCGGCGAGCAGCGCGCTCACCGGTCGTTTCGCCTCGTGCAGTTCACCGGTCATCCGGGCCTCCGCGTTCGACTTATTACGCCAATGAATGTTGGTCTTATTCAGTCTGGCGGTCAAGACGTTCGCGTACATCGAGGGGGTGATGGTTTTCGACCGTCGAAGCGGGCGATAAGGTGGCGGGGTGACGACGGATCCCGCGATCGGTGCGGTGGCCGCGCTGGACGACGAGCTGCGGCAGGGCATGTACGCCTACATCCGCAGGGCGCGCCGTCCGGTGACCCGGGACGAGGCGGCCGCCTCGGTCGGGATCTCCCGCAAGCTGGCCGCCTTCCATCTGGACAAACTGGTCGACGCCGGGCTGCTGCGTGCCCGCTACGAGGCGGTCGGCGGCATCCGCAAGGTCGGCCGCACGCCGAAGGTCTACGAACCGACCGATATCGACATCCGCGTCACGATCCCCGAACGCCGCCACGAGGTGCTGGCCGACATCCTCATGGACGCCGTGCTCACGGAGAGCGAAGGGGAGAGCGCCCGCCAGGCGGCGGTGCGGGTGGCCGCCCGGCGCGGCGAGGAGATCGGCGCCGCGGAGCGCGCCCGCACCAGGCCCGGACGGCTCGGCGCCGAGCGCGCCCTCACCATGCTCGAAGGGCTGCTCGCGCGGCACGGCTTCGAGCCCGGCCGCGAGTCACCCACATGCGTGCGGCTGCGCAACTGCCCGTTCCATCCGCTGGCGGCGCGGGCCCCCGACCTGGTCTGCGCGGTCAACCACGCCTTCCTTGACGGCATGCTCGACGGATTGGCAGCCGCCAAGGTGGAGGCCGTCCTCGTGCCGCGGCCGGGGGAGTGCTGCGTCGAGCTGCGCTCCTCCTGAGCAGGCATTCCGGCGGGAGTATGCGTCCGGACGGCCGGTGATCGGCGGCTCAACCTCCGGTTATGGCGGCGCAGGGGGCTCGTAGATTCTTTGGGCGATCGGGATTCGTCCGATTACCGTGCGCGCTAGTGTCGTCACGTTTCGCATCCATCCGTGGAGGGCACGTGGCCGACAGTCAGCCGGTGATCTTCGTGGGCGGCCTGGGACGCAGCGGTAGCACCCTGCTCGAACGCCTCCTCGGCGAGGTGCCCGGCGTGGCACCGCTCGGCGAGGTCGTCCACCTGTGGGACCGTGGCGTACGCGCGGACGAGCCGTGCGGCTGCGGGCAGCGGTTCTCCCAGTGCCCGTTCTGGACCAAGGTGGGTGCCCGCGCGTTCGGGCAGTGGCGGCAGAGCCAGGCGGGCTGGCTGCCCGCCCTGCGAGGCCGCGTCGACCGGACCCGCCGCGTGCCCGTCCTCGCCCTCGGGCTCGTGACCCGTGAGGCCGAGCTGGCCGAATATGTCCGGTCGTACGCCCGCATCTACGCGGCGGCGGCGGAGGTGGCCGACGCCCGGGTCGTGATCGACTCCAGCAAGCACGCCTCCCTGGCGTACTGTCTGGCGGCCATCATGGAGCTGCGCGTCGTGCAGGTGGTGCGCGATCCGCGGGCGGTGGCCGCGTCGTGGCGGCGCAGGGTGCGCAGGCCCGAGGACGGCCGGCCGATGACCCGGTGGACGCCCGTGCGCACCGCCGTCCACTGGCTGGCCCAGAACCTGGCCTTCGAGGTGCTGCGCCGCAAGGGCGTCGAGGTCGTCCGGGTGCGTCACGAAGACCTGGTGCGCGACCCGCGCGCGACCCTGGGACGCTTGGTCGCGCAGATCGGCCTTCCGACCGGCGGTTTCACCTTCCTGGACGACCGCGAAGCGCTGCTCGGCGTCGCGCACACCGTCTCGGGCAACCCGATGCGTTTCTCGGTGGGACCGATCGAGATCCGTCACCGTCCGGCGCCCCTCCCGTGGTCCCAGCGGTGGCTGGTCACCGCGATCACTCTTCCCCTCCTGTGCTTTTACGGCTATCGCCTCGTGTATCGCCCGGGGGCCCGGCGATGAGGCCGTCCGTCGGCGTCGTCATTCCGACAAGGGGAGACCGGCCCGGCCCGCTGCGGGCCGCGCTGACCGGCGTGCTCGCCCAGGAGTACGACGGCCGGGTCGAGGTGGTGATCGTGGCCGACGGCGTCCCCGCCTCACTGGTCGCCCGGCAGGTGTCCGGCGTCTCCGGTCCCGGTCCCAGTGCCGATGCCGGTGCCGATGCCGATGCCGTCGCCGGTTCCGGGGCCGGTGCTGCGGGCGGCTCTACGGGCGGCTCTACGGGTGCCGGGGAGGCGGGCGGCGCGGCCAGGAGCGTCCAGGTGCTGGTCAACCGGCGCGCCGTGGGCCTGCCGGGAGCGCGCAACACCGGGATCGCGGTGCTCGGCACGGATCTCGTCGCCTTCTGCGACGACGACGACCTCTGGCTGCCCGGCAAGCTGGCCGCCCAGGTCGCCGCGCTGACGGAGGAGCCCGACGCCGGCTTCGCGAGCTGCGCCGTCGAGGTCGAGTATGGCGACCGCCGGGTGCCGCGGCTGGCCGGCACCGGCCGGGTCACTCACCGGCACCTCACCCGCTCGCGCATGATGATGGTGCACTCCTCGACGTTCCTGTTCCGCCGGGGCTGGGCGTGGGTGGACGAGAGCGCGCCGGCCGGTCAGAACGAGGACTGGGATCTCGCGCTGCGGGCCGCCTGGCGGCATCCGATCGTCCACGTCGACCGGCCCCTCGTGCGGGTGCGCTGGGGGTCCTCGCACTACGTGGGCCGCTGGGACGACCGGATCGCGGGGCTGGAGTGGATGCTCGCCCGGCATCCCGGGCTTACGGCGGAGCCCCGGGGTGCGGCCCGCGTCTACGGGCAGCTCGCCTTCTGCCACGCGGCCCTCGGCCGGCGGCGCGAGGCCGCCCGCTGGTCGCTGCGCGCCCTCTCCGCCCGTCCTGCCGAGCCGAGGGCGGCGGTGGCGCTTGCGGTCGCCGGGGGGCTGGTCAGCCCGCGCACCGTGCTCCACGCCCTCCACCGTCGCGGCCACGGCATCTGATGGCCGAGCCCGCACACGCACGTCCGGCGGCGGTGAGCCCGACGCCCCCGCGGCGATGCCTGGAGGCGGTCCGCGCCCCGCTTGCCGGTGCAGGAACGGCCAGAGCGGGGACGGCCGCCGCGCGGGCAGGCAGGGTCCGCGTGGGCGGCGTGCTGCTCGACCCGCTCACCGAGGCCCAGGTCGTCGCCCGGGTGATGGCCGCGGCAGAGCGCGGCGCGGGCGGCCACATCGTCACGCCGAACGTGGACATCTGCCGTGCCGCCGCCCGTGATCCCTCGCTGCGTGCGCTGATCGACGCGGCCGAGCTCGCCGTGGCCGACGGCATGCCGCTGGTCTGGGCGTCACGCCTGCTCGGACGCCCACTGCCGGAGCGGGTGACCGGAGCCGACCTGATCTGGTCGCTGACCGGGGCCGCCGCGGCCCGCGGGCTGCCCGTCTACCTGATCGGGGGACCGCCCGGCGTCGCCGTGGCGGCGCGTGACACGCTGTGCGAGCGGCATCAGGGGCTGGTCGTGGCGGGCGTCCACGCTCCGCCGTACGGGTTCGAGACCGACCCGGCGGCGCTGGCAGAGGTGCGGGAGAGACTCGTAGCCGCGCGGCCGTCGCTGGTCTTCGTGGGGCTCGGCTTTCCCCGGCAGGACCGGCTCATCGCGGAGCTGCGGGCCGACCTGCCGGGTGCCTGGTTCGTGGGGTGCGGCGCGGCCATCGCGTTCGCCGCCGGGTCGGTGCGCCGGGCTCCGGGCTGGATGGGCGACCACGGGCTCGAATGGCTGTATCGCCTGATCAGCGAGCCCAAGCGGCTCGCCCGCCGCTATCTGGTCGACGACCTCCCCTTCGCCTGCCGCATCCTGTCCGGCGCCCTGCTGCGCAGGGTCGTCGGGGCGCGGGTCATCAGGGCGCCGGCCTTCGGGGCGCGGGTTTTCGCGTCGCGGGTTTTCGCGTCGTGGGTCTTCGGGGCGCGGAGGAAGGGTTAGAAGGCGTACGGGCCGAAGCGGCCCCAGGCGACCACGGCGGCCAGCACCAGGAGCACCAGGTTGACGACGATCACCTGGGTTTCCGCGCGGCGGGCGTGGACGACGACCGCTCCGGCCATGAGCAGGGCGATGCCGAGCGCGGCGAGCGGCGTCAGCACCGGGGCGATGCCCGTGACGGCGGGCAGTACAAGACCGAAGGCGATCAGCACCTCGATGGCCCCGATGCCCTTGATCGCGCCGGCGGGGAAGTTTTCGGTCCAGGCCATGCCGGAGGCGGCCAGCCTCTCCTTCGGCTGGGCGAGCTTCATCACGCCGGCGACGAGGAAGGCGAGAGTGAGCAGGCCGGCTATGACCCACAGGGCGACGTTCATGGAGAGTCCGTTCTTGCGCGACAGCAGAGCGAAATGTAGCGGATGAGCGGGCCACGGCCATCGTCGGCGCATCGCTGTCACGCCTGCCGCGGCCGAACGCGGGACCGGCGGGCCGGTCGCCGGTCATCTCTTCCGTCCACGGTAGGACGCCGCCGCGACCACCCGATGGACGGCGAGCCTCTCAGACGGCCAGGCGGCCACGAAGCCGGTGTTGCCGGTCCGGGTCCTTCTGTGACAACGGGTCCGCGCGTAACGCCTCGAAACAGCGCCGGTGTTCCCGGCAGCCTCGGCGCAGAGGTCGCTCCAGCCCTTGGCGGCCTCGCTGGTGGCGAACCGAAGATGCCACTCGTCGCCGACGGCGGGCGGGGCCACGGCGTCGCCGCGCTTCGGGCTCATGGCGCGAACACCTCGCCGTGGTCCTCGTCCGGCAGTGCGCGCGTGAGCTGTTCGGTCAGTGCCGGATCGGCCAGGATCCGGGCCGTGGCCCGCCATTCGACGACGACCCGGTGCAGCGTGGCGTGAACGTCCAGATCGATCGCGTCGTGAGTGGCGTCGACAAGGTCCCGCACGAACTGCTGCTTCTCCTCGTCGTTCAGGTGCCGCACCCAGGGAAATACGACGGGAAGGGCGTGCAGCACGGCACGGATGCCCTCGTCATCGGCGAGGAGCGCCGCGACCATGCGGGCGGCGACTTCGGCGGTCTCCTCCCGTTGCCGGTCATGCCGGGCGGTGGAGATGAACGGGTCCTCTCCGTCGCGGCGCCGCCCGCACCGCCGGGCCGCCTCGGGGGCACGGTCCCCAGCGACCGGGGGCAGGCGCCCGGCCGGCAGGGGCCGCACGACCGGGCAGCCTGTCAGGTCCCACCGGTCTCGGCACGTCTGCGGGCGAGGTACCGGCGCTCCGCGTCGGTCGGCGCGAGCGCCAGGGCCTCCTCGTAGGCCTGCGCCGCGTCCGCCGTACGGCCCAGCCTGCGCAGCAGGTCGGCACGGGTCGCGGCGAGCAGATGGTGCCCGGCCAGCGCGCCGCCCGCCCGCAGTTCGTCGACCAGCCGCAGACCCGCGAGGGGGCCGTCGGCCATCGCGACTGCCACCGCCCGGTTCAACTCGACGACCGGAGACGGCGCCAGCCGTGCGAGCCGTGCGTAAAGACCGGCGATCTGCGGCCAGTCGGTGTCGTCCGGGTCGAGGGCGGTGGCGTGACAGGCGGCGATGGCCGCCTGCACCTGGTAGGGCCCGGGACGGCGGCACGCCAACGCGTTGTCCAGCAGCCGCAGCCCCTCGTCGATCTCGTCGTGGTCCCACTGCGCGCGGTCCTGGAACTCCAGGGTGACGATGTCGCCCGCCGCGTCGAACCGGGCCACGCGCCGTGAGTCCTGCAGCAGCATCAGCGCGAGCAGCCCCTGCGCCTCGGGCTCGCCCGGCATCAGCCCGGCGAGCACCCGGGCCAGCCGGATGGCCTCGGCGGTCAGCTCCGGCCGGGCGGGACTCGGCCCGCCGCTGGCCGAGTATCCCTCGGTGAACAGGACGTACAGCACGCCGAGCACGCCCGCCGTCCGCTCGGCCAATAGGTGCGCGGGCGGCACCCCGTAGGGTATGCCCGCGTTGCGGATCTTCTTCTTGGCCCTGACCAGCCGCTGGGCCATGGTCGTCTCCGGCACCATGAACGCCGCGGCGATCTCGGCCGTGGTCAGCCCCGCGAGCGTACGGAGGGTGAGGGCCACCTGCGCCTCCAGCGGCAGGGCCGGGTGACAGCAGGTGAACATCAGGCGCAACCGGTCGTCGGGCACGTGGTCCTCCTCCACGTCCTCCTCCACCGGCTCCGGATCGGGGCCGGCCGGCATGGCCGCGACGGAGCGGAGCCGCGCCACCTCGGTCGTGTCGCGACGGAGTCGGTCCAGCGCCCGGTTGCGGGCCGCCGTGGTGAGCCACGCCCCGGGACGGCGCGGAACGCCGTCCCGGGGCCAGCGGGCGATTGCCTGGGCGAAGGCGTCCTGGGCGCACTCCTCAGCAAGGTCCCAGTCGCCGGTCAGCCGGATGAGCGTGGCGACGACGCGGCCCCACTCCTCGCGGAACGCCTCCTCGACGACCCGGGTGACGTCGGCGCCGCTCATTCCGGCCAGAACGGCCTCACCTCGATCGAACCGAACGACGCCACGGGATGCTTCAGGGCGATCTCGATGGCCTCGTCCAGGTCGGCGCACTCGATGATGTCGAATCCGCCGATCTGCTCCTTGGTCTCGGCGAACGGCCCTTGGGTCACCAGTCCGGCTCGCACCGTCGTAGCGTCGCTGACCGGGCACAGGCGATGCCCGTCGAGGCGCACTCCGCGGCGCTCCGTCTCCTCGATCCACGGCTCGGGGTCGGCCTGCTCGGGGCTGACTTCGACCGACTCCTCGCCGCAGATCAACAGCAGGTATTTCAACGGCTTTCTCCTCCGGACACGGGCCGCCCCGCGCGGCCGCTCTCCTCTACGACGCGGTGAGTCTCCGAAATCGACATCCGATCGCGCCCGGATGTCGAAAATCCGCGTCGGCGCCGTCGTCCTTCCAAGGGGCGCCCGTCGGGAGGCGCCGTACGGGAAGGCGGGACGCATGTCCATAGTGGCTGGGGAAGCCGGCCAGGAGCGACGACGAGAGGGCCGGGAGGGGAGAGCCGTGCGACGGGCACGCGCGGCGGTGACGGCGGTGTTCGCCGTGAACGGCGCGCTGATCGCCTCGCTCGCGGTCCGCACGCCGTCGCTGAAGACGGATCACGATCTGACGGCTGGGCTGCTCGGGCTCCTGACCGCCCTGGTCGCCGTGGCGGCGCTCGCCGCCACGCAGGTCGCCGGGCGCCTCGCGGCGCGGATCGGCAGCGCGTGGGTCGTGCGGATCGCCGCAGTCACGCTTCCCCTCGCCCTGCTCGGAGTGGGCCTCGCCGGCGGACCCGTTCACCTGGCCGCGGCCATGCTCCTCGTCGGCGCCGCGAACGGGCTGCTCGACACGGGCATGAACGCGCAGGCGGTGATGGTCGAACGGGCGGCGCACCGTCCCATCATGAACGGCTGCCACGCGGCATGGAGCATCGGCTCCGTGGCCGGGTCGTTCACCGGCGGGGCCGCAGCGCAGGCGGGTATGTCTCTCACCACGCACTACCTGATCCTGGGAGCGGTCGTGACGGCCGTCGTCCTGGTGGTGGGCAGGGGGCTGCCGGCCGAGGAGTTCTCCGCGGAGCACCCGCCCGCGCGGACGGACGACGGCGCCGGACGGCGAGGATGGCGGGCTGGCTGGACGCGCCGCGTCCTGCTCCTCGGCGCGCTGGGCGCGGCGGTGCTGGCCTGTGAGGGGGCCGTCATCACCTGGAGCGGCGTGTTCCTGCACGAGGACCTCGGCGCCTCGCTGGGCGTGGCCTCGCTCGGCCTCGTCGCCTTCACCGCCTCCCAGACGGCCGGACGGCTGGTGGGCGACCGGTTGTCCGCCCGGCACCCGGCACGGGTCCTGGTGCGGAGCGGCACCGCGCTGGCGGCCGCCGGTCTGACGGCGGTGGTCGTGGCCCCCACGCCGATCCTCGCGGTCGCCGGGTTCGCCCTCGCCGGTCTCGGGCTGGCGACACCGCTGCCACTGATCTTCAGCGCGGCCGGGCACGCGGGCACGGAGGAGGGCGGCACGGGAGCGACCGCCGCGGTCGCCCGGCTCACCACCATGACGTACTCCGCCATGCTGCTCGCTCCGGCGCTCGTCGGCCGCGTCGCACAGGCGCTCGGGCTGACCTGGACGCTGGCGCTGCTGGTGCCGCTGCTGGTGACCGTGGCCTGGAAGGCTCAGGTGGTGGCGCGCCCCCCGTCGAGCGTGGCCCCACCCGTCGTCGCGGCCAGGGTGCCGGACGAGGCGCGTTGACGGCGCGGGGCCGGGGCGGGGCGCGATCAGCCGCGGCCGGCGGCCTGCACGGCGGCTTGCACGGTGTGACGCAGCAGCAGCGCGGTGGTGACCGGGCCGACCCCGCCGGGCACGGGCGTGAGCGCCCCGGCCTTGTCCGCGACCGCGACCGCGTCGACGTCGCCGACCAGGCCGCCGTCGTCGGTGGGGTTGGTGCCGACGTCCACGACCACCGCCCCGGTCCGTACGTGCTCGGCCGTGATCAGCCCGGCACGGCCGACCGCGGCCACGACCACGTCGGCCGCGGAGGTGACGGCGGGCAGCTCCCGCGTACGGGAGTGGCAGACCGTCACGGTGGCGTTCCGGTCCAGCAGGAGATGGGCGGCGGGTTTGCCGACGACGGTGGACCTGCCGACGACGGCGACGTGGAGGCCGGTCAGGTCGATCTCGTGGTGGTCGAGGATCGCCACGACGGCCTCGGCGGTCGCCGGAGCGAACGCGGGCAGGCCCGCGGCCAGACGGCCCAGCGACAGCGGATTGGCGCCGTCGACGTCCTTCTCGAACGCGATCACGCCGGCCAGGTCCTCCAGCTTCGCTCCCTGCGGCAGCGGGGTCTGGAGGATGATCCCGTGCACGGTGTCGTCGGCGCTCAGCGCCGTCAGCCTGTCGCGGATCAGGCTCGGGGCGGCATCCGCCCCGAGATCGACGATGTCGCAGGCGATGCCGGCCTTCTCGGCGGCGCGGGCGATCGAGCGTACGTACCAGGCGCTGGACTCGTCCGCCGTGGCGACGACGACCGCGAGCTTCGGCGGTGTGCCGGCCGCGGCGAGCGCGGCGGCCCGCTCGGCGGCCTCGGCCCGGATGGACGCCGCGAGCTCCTTGCCGGACAGCACGCGGGCGCTCACTTGGCGATCTCCTCGCGTACGGCGGCGGTGACCCGTTCGGCCCGGGCGGCGACCTCGTCCACCCCGGCCGCCTCGGCGGCCAGTTCGGCACGGGCGCGCTCGTCCTTGATCCCGCCGAGGTTGATCTCGATGTTCACCCGGGCGGTGGTCGCCGCGGCGCGGGCGGCCTCGGTGGCGGCGGCGATGTCGGAGACGACGTTGCGGTTGCCGATGGGCAGCAGTTCCTCGGCGATGCCGACGGCCTTCCTCGCGACGGCGACCACCTCGGCCGGGACCTCGCCCGCTCCCACCAGCGCCTCGGCGATGGCGGCCGACCGGGCCGCCTTGGCTTCGTCGGTGTCCTTGGGCAGCTTGTACGCCTCGGTGACCGCCGTGAACGCCGCCTCGTCATCCTCGGCCAGGCGCAGGGCGCTCGACCGCAGGTCGTCGGTCTCGCCGATGATCCGTTCGATCACGGCCGCGTGCTCGGCGTACTTCTCGCCGGTGGTGTAGCGCGCGACCATGCCCAGCAGCGCCGCGGCCTGCGCGGCGTGCAGGGCCGCTGCGGCACCGCCGCCCGGCGCGGGCACCCGATCGGCGAGGCGGGACAGGAAATCGCTGATCTTCTCGTCGCGCATCGCGCTCGTCCTCCGGTCGTCCTGGTTCGCGCACGTGTGGCACGGTTCGTGCTGGTTCGCGCACGCGTGGCACGGTTCGTGCTGGTTCGCGCACGCGTGGCATGGTTCGTGCGTCGCCACAGCTCCCGCATTGCACGGCCGGGAAAATCCTCCCACGCCCCGCTCGTCACTCCGCGTATGGGGCTCGTTCGTGTCAGCGGGACGGGCTGGCCGTCTGGGCTGCGGGCCGTACGGGCTGGGGCGGGGCCGCGGCGCGCCGGGAAGGCCCGGCCGGGGCCTGGCCGAGGAGAGTGCCGCCGAGGGCGAGGATCATGCCGAGCAACTGGATCGGGCTGAGGGACTGCCCGAGCGCCGCCCAGCCGATGACGGCCGCGGAAACCGGGCTCAGCAGTGCGAGGAAGGCGACGGACGTCGCGGGGAGCCGGGAGATCCCACGGAACCAGA
Organism: Microbispora sp. CL1-1; assembly: GCF_012034195.1. Lineage (NCBI taxonomy): Bacteria > Bacillati > Actinomycetota > Actinomycetes > Streptosporangiales > Streptosporangiaceae > Microbispora > Microbispora sp. CL1-1. The sequence continues at coordinate 39,098 of NZ_JAATEK010000034.1, read as the reverse complement.
TCCAATAGCCGACCGCGGTGCCGACGATGCCCAGGTAGGCGTACCCGAGCAGGTTCTCGCCGCTCAGCGCCGGAGGTGCGCCCTCGATGAGCAGGGCGACGGGAACGAGCAGCAGCCCGCCGGCGGTGAGCTGCCATCCGGTGAGGGCGAGTGCCCCGACCCCCTCCGGGCGGCCCCAGCGCTTGGTCAGCACGGTCCCGGCGGACATGGACGCGGCCCCGGCCAGCCCGGCGAGCACGCCGACCATGTCGAGCCGTGCCTCGGCGCGCAGGACGACCAGCCCGACCCCGACCAGTCCGAGGACTCCGGCGAGCACCTTGCGTGTGGTCGGACGCTCGGCGAGCAGCAGGGCGGCGAAGCCGAGCGCGAACAGCGGGCCCACCGCGCCCAGCACGGCCGCGACGCCGCCGGGCAGCCGGTACGCCGCCAGGAACAGCAGCGGGAAGAACGCCCCGATGTTCAGCACGCCGAGCACCGCGGCCCGCCAGATCCATACGCCGCGCGGCAGCACGCGGCCGATGACCAGCAATGCCAGCCCGGCGGGCAGCGCTCTCATCACCGCGGTGAACATCGGGCGGTCGGGCGGCAGGAACTCCGTGGTCACGGCGTACGTCGAGCCCCAGGCGAGCGGTGTGAGCGCGGTGAGGGCCAGCGTCGCGGTGTGCGGCGCGGAACCGGACCGGGATGCGGCGGACATGCCCATGAAGATTGCTCCTCGTTGATAATCTCAACATTGAAATAACATCACGCCGAACGCATCGACGTCAAACTGATGAACGTTGAGATACTTAGTGCTTAGGGGTCGCCATGGGTGACGCGGTCGATCTGTTGCTCGCGCAGTGGGCGCGGGAACGGCCTGACCTGGACGTATGGCCGATGGGGATCATGGGCAGGATCAGCCGGCTGTCGCGGCTGCTCGACCGGGAGCTGAAGGAGTTCTTCGCCGCGTACGGCCTGGAGCGCTGGGAGTTCGACGTCCTGGCCACGTTGCGCCGGTCCGGCCCGCCGTACGAACTGTCGGCGGGAGCCCTCAACAAGGCGGCGATGGTGACCTCCGGTGCGATCACCAACCGCATCGACCGGATGGCGGCCAGGGGTCTGGTCGAACGGATCCCCGACTCCGACGACCGGCGGTCGGTCCGGGTGCGGCTCACCGATCGTGGTCTCGCGCTCGTGGACGAGGTGCTGGGGCCGCATGTCGCGAACGAGGCGCGCCTGCTGGCGTCGCTGGACCCCGGGGAGCGCGACCACCTCGCCGGCGCCCTGCGCACCCTCCTCGCCTCCCTCGGCGACACCACCCTCGGTTAGTGCCGGCCGTACGGCGGCGCGCGCGGTTTTCCTTTCACGCCGACCAAGATCATGAAAGGATACGGCTTATCCTTTCACGCTCCGGGTGGCGGTGAAAGGATAAGCCGGGGCTCCAACCCGTCTGCCTTGCGCGGACCTCGCGCTCATGAGGGTCGTGAAGCGAAGTTCCGTACGTCTCGGGTGGGTGGCGCGACACTGTGTCCTCATGCGGGGTGAAGAAGAGGCACGGGCAGTCGCCGATGGTCCGCCGGACAAGATCCGTACGCCGCGGAGCGTGCGCGTTCGCTCGATGAACCTGTACCGGCGGTACTTCGATCTCGTCGCCGACGGCAGCAAGACCATCGAGGTCCGGGTCCAATACCCCAAGCTGCGGGACCTCGCCGCAGGCGACTACATCCGATTCACGTGCGGCGGCGACGACGCCCTGACCAAGGTCAAGCGGGTCGCTCGCTATCGCAGTTTTGAGGAGCTACTGGACACCGAAGGCCATGAGAAGGTCGACCCGACCAGCCCGCGAGATCAGCAATCGACCGCCATCCGGCGCATCTATGGACCGGAGAAGGAAGCCCTCGGCGTCCTGGCCATCGAGATCGAGTTGGTCGCCACTACGTGATTACCTGGTCGAACCTGAGCGTGCCGGGCCGTCGCGGTCGGTTCGGCCGCTTCCTCGTGTGACGGCTTTCTGAATGCCTCAGGATGCCTCACCCGGGATTGTCTGCTGATACCTCAGCTCATAGAGATGGCCGCCCTTGATGAGGATGGACACCTCGACCGGGCGCGCTTCGTCCCTGCCGTCTCGTACGCGGGAGGGTGGCGACGGCCCGAGGCCAGTGATCGGTGGCGTCGGCTCATCGCGGGCCGCGCCGGCTGAGCTGCGCTCCCCGCACGCCGGACCGGCGAATGCCTAGCTGGATACGGCTGGATCGGTGGTCAGGGCGCGTACGCGGACGGCGTCGTCGTGGGGGAGGGAGGTCGCGGTGAGCGCCTGCCGGGAGTCCATCGGGCGGTAGGCCGTACGGGACAGGCCGGTCCAGGCGAAGGCGGGGCGAGATCCGGAGCGGGAGGACGTGCAGGCGGCGGTGACCCGGCGGACGGCACGGCCGGTCCAGGGCAGGCCGCACCAGGCGTACAGGTCGCGGAAGCCGTCGAGGGGCGCGGCGCACAGGTCCTCATAACGCACGACCTTGATCCCGGCGGTGCGGCCGGCCACCGTGCCGGTGACCCGCCACGCGGTCCTCCACAACACCGCCGCCGTGGTGATCACGTCGTGCTCGCCGGCGAAGGGCGCCAGATCGGCCACGTACGGGTGGTCGCGCAGCAGGAGGGGCTGGTCGAGCAGTTCGCGCGCGTCCACCCTCCACCCGAGCCGCCGCCAGCTCCCGGCGAACGACACGGGGTCGCGGACCACGACGACGACCCGGCAGCCGAGGCGGGCGGCGAACCACTCGGCGGACAGGAGCGCGAACGGATCGTCCAGCAGCGCTCTCCTGGCCAGCAGGCGGCCGAGGGTGAAGGCGGTGCCATATTTGGCCATCCGCGCGAGGTCGCCCGGGCCGTGGTTGCGGCGGAGCTCGGCCGCCCAGCCGTAGCGCAGCGCGACCGTACGGGAGAACGCCGCCAGCCAGGGCGTCTCGTTGTCCGGGCAGATGTACTGGAAACGGTGCGTCACGGACGCGTTCAGCACGCCGGGGGAGCGGCCCGGCGGGCGCTGCGGGTTGAGCGGCTCGTTGACGTAGACCAGCCGCCCGCTCGCCGTGAGCATCCGGCCCACCCAGCTCGTGCCGCTGCGCGGCAGGCCGGTGACCAGCACGGGCGGTTCCGCGCTCACGAGGCCGCCCTCGTCGTCCCCGCACCGCCGGCCGCCGCTCCAGCCCCAGTCGCCGCCCCGGTCGTACTCGTACCGCCGGGCGCCTTGGCGGGATCGGCCGAGCGGCCCACACCGAAGGGGAGCAGGCCATAGCGGCGGTGGACCTGGAGGGCGGGCAGCAGGTTCTTCACGAGCACGCCGCCCGACCAGCCCAGCACCGCCCCCAGCGCGCCGTACGCGGGGACGAGCAGCACGTCGAGGCCGATCGTCACGGCGACGGCCGTCGTCACGTTGGCGAGGCTGGCGGCCGTACGCCCGCCCGCGACGAGCACGACGTCGACCATGCCGCACGCGGTCGCGACCATCATCGTGGCCGACAGGACGATCGCGATCGCGCCGCCGCCGGCGTACGCGGGCCCGAACAGCGGCAGCAGCCACGGCGCGAGCGCCGCGTAGCCCAGCCACAGCGGCCAGGTGAGCACGATCAGCCACCTGGTGGTGGTGCGATAGAGGGCGCGGGCGGCGTCCAGGTCGCCCTCGGCCAGGGCCCTGACCAGCCGCGCCTGCGCGGCCTGGGCGAGCCCCTGACCGGCGAGCTGCCCCAGCACCTTGAACCGGGTCGCCGCCGTGTAGACGGCCGCCGCCGCGGGCCCCGCGAGCAGCGCGACGATCACCACGTCGAGCCGCTGGAACACCGACTGCAGGGCCGCCGCGGCCGACCTCGGCGCGGTGTGCCGCCAGAAGGCCCCCACCTCCCCCACGTCGTACGGCGCGAGCCCGCGCAGCCGTACGGCGGCCAGCACCGCGCCGGCCACGGAGGGAAGCGCCCAGGCGGCGGCCAGCACCGGCGGCGGGGCCCCCGCGAGCACGGCGGCGGTGACGAGGGCGAGCTGCCCGAGCGGCTGCACGGCCCCGGCGAGCAACAGCGTGGGCCGCATCGTGCCGAGGCCGCGGGTGGCGCAGATCAGCACGTCGGACAGGACGACGAACGGCAGGGCGGCGGCCAGCACGATCCAGACGCCGCCGGGCACGCCGGTGAGCCCGGCGAGCGGCCCGGCCGCCACGGCGACCCCGGCGCCGGTCAGCGACGCGAGCGCGGCCACCGGGGCGAGGACCCCGCGGACCAGCCGCCGTCCCCCACCCGGGGTGCGGGCGGAACGGTTGCGGGCCAGGGCGTGGACGAGGCCGTTGCCGGTGTCGAGGCGGACGATGCCCGCGAGCATCAGGCACAGCGCGGTGGCCGTGAAGAACGCCCCGGCGGACGCCGGGGTGAGCGACCGCGTCACCACCAGCACGAGCGCGAACTGCCCTCCCGCGGCGGCGGCCGCCGTGGCCAGCCCGGCCACTCCATGCCGGAGGAGGCCGCCCGGCCGCGACAGGCCGGTCAGCGCCGCCACGAGGGCACCGCTCCCAGCCACGGGACGAGCTGCGCGTCCCATGGCTCGAAGTGCTCCCGAAGCCGCCGATAGACGGACGCGGGCATGGCCTCCCGCGGCCGGGCGTTGTGCCGCTTGAAGTCCACGCCGCCGATCCGGGGCAGCCCGAGGAACCCCAGCACCCGGTCATAAACGGCGGCGGGATCGCGGAACAGCAGCCCGCTGTCGAGGACCAGGATCCGGTCGCGTCCCACGAGCGGCTCCAGCCGGGCCAGTTGCTCGGCGTACCGTCCCCGTGCCAGGTAGGCGTGGTGCCGGTGCTCGTGGCTGGCGTAGCCGGGGATGGTCCGCAGCCGTTCGGCCTCACCGGCGAGGCGCTCGGGCTCCAGCGCGAGGGCGCGCTCGAAGCACGGCTCGGTCTCGAACCCCCGCGCCAGCTCGTGGGCGTGCGCGGAGCAGGCCCGCTCGACCGGGTCGCGGACCAGGACGATCAGCTTGACTCCGGGCAGGTCGGCCGCGATGCGGGCCCCCGCCAGGGGATGGAAGAGGTAGTAGGGGGACGACTCGAACGCCTGCGGGGCATGACCCCATCGATAGCGGAGCGCCCGCGCCCGGGAGGTCAGCGGGAAGTGGGCGCGATACCAGGGCAGCCCTCGCTCGTAGTCCATGTCGAAGTAGTGGACGCCCTTGCGCAGCACGGGCTTCATGACCAGCGGATGCCGGGACAGGGCGCGGTAGAGCGAGGTCGTGCCGCACCGCTGCGCCCCGACGATCAGGAACGACGGCAGCACCCTGCCGCCGCTGGTCAGCCTTCCGGCGGCGTACGACACGGCGTGCGCCGAGTGCTTCAACGGCGCCTTCACAGCAGGCACTCCTCGTGATCGACGAGAGGGTTCAGCCAGACGGCGGGCGGCCCGAGCGGCTCGTGGCCGTCGCGGCGGTGCCGCTCGGCCAGGGTGACCAGGTAGTGGACCGCCGTACGGCGGGCCTGGGCCACCTCGACGCCGAACGGTTCCAGGAGCCCGCCCGCCTGGGCGAGACAGGACCGGGCGGCGACCGGCGGCGGCATCCGGCGCAGCGCCCGGTGGAAGAAGTGGTGCAGGACGTCGAAGCCGAGCGGCACGCCCACCGCGAACCGCTCCCAGTCCCACACGAGCAGCCGCCCGTCCGCCCCGGCGGCGAGGTTCCAGGGGGTGAAGTCGCCGTGCCAGGCCGCGGCGTCCCCGCAGCCCGCCTCGTCGCCGTACGGGCGGATGGCGGCGATCTCCCGTACGGCCGACGCGAGCAGGGGAGCGGGCACACGGCGGGAACCCACACGGCGAGAGTCGACGGGAAGCGGCGACAGCATCAGCACCTCAAGGCCCCGCCACTGGCCGTGATAGAGCACGTCGGGCGGCACGACGACCTTCAACGGCCGCCCGGCGAGCATGCGCAGCACCTCGCTCTCGTAGCGCACCAGCCGCCTGGCCCGCGGCGTGTCGCCGATCTTCACGAATCCCGCGAGCCCCGACTCGTCGTACGCCTCCAGGATCGGCTTGCGGTTGGCGCGGCGGGCGGGCCTGACGTGGACGACGACCCGCATCCGGCGGCCGAGCACGTCGCTGAGGTGCGTCTCGATCGTGTCGGTCCCGCCGGCGACGGGCAGGCCGCGTCCGAGCGCGCGGTGCCACCACGTGCGCGGGACGACCCGCCGGGGCACGAGGCGGTGCGGCACCACGGTGCGGGCCTCCGGCCGGACGCCGGGCCGGACGCCTGGCAGGGCACCGGGGCGGGCACCGGGGCGGGCATCGGGAGGGGAAGGGGGGAACAGCAGGTCCATCACCTCGTCCAGGTAGTGGAGCCGATCGGCCGCGTCCCTCATCGGGCCTCCCCGAGGTCGGATGCCCCTGTGGCGTTGCGCCAGAGCAGGGCGAAGGAGATCAGATACAGGGTCAGGGCGCTGATCAGCCCGTCGTAGACGACCATGTAGAGCAGCACGAGGATCATCACGAGCGTCCCCGCCTTGCCGATGGGCGTCCGGTCGGCCCAGTAGCGCCGCACCGCCCCGGCGAAGAACGCGACGTACAGCAGGGCACCCGTGAAGCCCTGGCTGATCATCAGGAGCCACAGCTGCCCGTCGCTGCCGAGCGGGGGATGGCCGCACTCCGTGCACCACGGGCTGCGGCCCGTCGTCACCGTGCGATGGCTGCCGTACGCGGTGCGCGTGTTGCCGTAGCCGATGACCGGCGACGTCGCCGCGACCCGGATGGTGGTCGCGACCGTGAACGCGCGGATGCCGTTGCTCTGGGGGTTGTCCAGCCGCTGCGCGACGATCGTGCTCAGCGGCGAAAGCAGGAACGCCGCCGCGGCGACGGCCGCGACCGCTCCGGCCAGCAGGGGGCGTGCGCCCCGGATCATCACATAGGCCGCCGAGATCCCGAGCCCGATCCACAGGCCCCGGTTGAGCGAGTAGACGACCGGCACCGCGGCGGTGGCGAGCGCGAGCACGGCCACCACCCGGCGGTACGGTCCGCCGTAGGTCCACCAGCCGACCACGAACCAGATCACCAGCACCGAGACGTCGGCGCCCCAGGCGTTGGACCACTCGAACGGCGCCTCCGGGCGCGGCGCGGCGTGCCCGAGCACATGCTGAATCTGGGCCGCCGTCGGGTGGATGAGGTTGGCGACGAAGGGATGGCCGCCGATCGCCGGCGGCAGCACCATCTCCAGCGGCGAGGTGAACGCGAAGCCGGGCGCGAACACCCCGAGCAGCCCGCCCCCGACGGCCGTCAGGAACAGCACGCCGAGCCACCTGACCAGGGTGCGCTGCGGCAGCTCGTCGTGGGTGAGGTTGCCCAGGTAGAGCACCATGATCAGGAGGGAGACATAGACGGCCAGCCGCATCAGGTAGCCGATGACCCGGCCGGCGGCGAGCTCGCCGTACGTGCCGTCCGGCGTCTCGGCGAGCGTGAGCGCGCTGATCAGGTAGCCCGTCAGCAGCAGCGCCCACAGGCCGAAGCCCTTCGGCGCGCGGATCGGCCGCCTACGCCACAGCAGCACTGCCATCGGCACGGCCAGCACCACCACCGACAGCCCGCCCAGGCCGAGCGCCCACCAGACCGGATAACCGAGCAGGTACGCCGCGATCGGCCACGCCGCCCTGACAGAAGGGCGCCTGGTGGGAAGGGCCTGCCACCCGGTTCCGTACGCCGTGACCGGCGGCTGGGGGGCGGCGACCGCCGACGCGGCCGGGGTGCGGGGGCCGGGGATCGTCACGCGCCCCACTCCGCGGTCTCGGGCACGGGCGCGACGAACCCCGGCGGCACGGCGACGGCGCCGAGCACGCGGGCGCCCTGCCGGGCGAGCTGCCGTACGGCCCGGGTGACCTCAGGGGAGGTCGTCCGCCGCAGGCCGACCAGCAGCACGGCGGCGTCGGGATGGGCGGACCGGCCGGTCACGACCGTCACCGGCACCAGGTGCGCCAGCGCGGGGCCGAGGCTCTTGGCGAGCAGCCTGGCCTTTCCCTGTGCGCCGGTGCCGTCCTGGCGTCCCGCTCCCGCGCCTCCCGCTCCCGCGCCTCCTGATCCCGCGCCGTCCTGGCGCGCCGCCCGTGAGCCCTTCTGGCGTCGTGACCGCCCGCCGTCGAGGATGCCCGTCCCCACGCCCTCGACGAGCAGCCGGTGGGGCCCGCCGCCCAGCGACGTGGCGACGGCGGCGGCCATCTCGTCGAGGGCCGCGGAGCTCGGCCTGGCCGGAAGCTCGGCGAGCAGCGGCAGGCCGCACAGCCGTTCGATGTCGGCGCAGGTGCGGATGCGGGTGTCCAGCCGGTCACGGCAGAACGCGGCCCCTGCCCCGGCGAGCACGCCGAGGAACAGGCCGCTGCCGAGGAAGAGCGGCGGGCTCGGGTAGGACGGGCGGGCGGGCGGCCTGGCGGGGCTGATCACCGTGCCCGGCGTCACCGCGACGGTCTTGAGCGCGTCGTAGCGCAGCGTGAGGTCCGCCGCCTGGCGGGCGAGCAGGGCCTGCCGCCTCGACGTCGCCTGCCCCGCCGTGGTCGTGGTGGTCGTGGTGGTCGTGCCCGCCTTTTCGAGGTCGTCCTCGATCTGGTGCAGCCGCGCGGCGATCAGCCTGAGCTGGCCGCCGATCGCGTCCTCGGCAGCGCGGGCGCGGTTGCGCAGATAGGCCTCCGCGTACGCCTGGGCCCCGGCGGCCGCGGCCCGGGGATCGGACGCCGAGTAAGAAATGGAGAGAACGGCGGAATTGGGAGGGACGTCCACGGTCAGCCGCTCCCGCAATTCCTCCGGATCCGGATATTTCAGTATCGCGGCGGCCAGGGTGGAGACGACCGCCGATCGGGCGATCTGTGATTCGGTGTCGAGATTGAGGATTTCGCGCTGCCGGGAGTTCGGCACGTTGAACTGTTCCTGCGCGCCGGTCGCCGTCACCTGCACCTGGGCGGTCGCGGTGTAACGCGGGGGAGTGAGCACGAGCGCCGCCGTCCCGCCGCCCACTCCGGCGAGCAGGCAGATGACGGCGACCAGGCGCCTGCGCCGGAGCACAGAACCGTATTCTGCAAGGTCGCGGCTGTGCGGCGGCAGGCTCATCGAACTCCCCGTGCCCTCGTGTGTCACGCGGCCACGGCCGGCGGTGGGGCCGCCGGTGCCCCTCCGGATGCGGGAGGGAAAGCCGGGCGCGTTCGCGGTCCCGGCGGCGGTCCGGCGGGATCCGGTCTCGAACTATAAGCCGCCGTGGAGTTTCGTCCCCGGCTATTGCCGAATTCGCGTCCGGCAATGGCCGCTCAATTAGCCGATGAAAACGGAAATATCCGTACACGTGAGATGGGGAAACCGGCCCCGAAGTCACAGGGATTGATGGGATGGTGTTTGCCCATCCGTTCAATGCGTGGTCTGCCGAGAAAGGGGGCGCGATGAGACTCATCGCCGGCTTGGCCGTACTGGTGGCGGGAGCGTGCGCGACGGCGTGCACGGGCACCGCCACGAGCGGGCGGGTGCCGGGGGGCGGCGCCGGGACGAGGCCGGTCGCCTGTGCGGTCACGGACAAGCTCATCCCGACGTGCGGGGCGTGGTGGGGGATCGCGCCCGACGTCTTCTCCGGACGCGGCCCGATCCGCGCCGTGGACATGGCCGAACGGCGCATGGGCCGCCGGGCCGACATCGTGCACGTCTACCACCGGGGCGGGGAGCTCTTCCCCACGATGGAGGAGCGGGTGATCGCCAAGGGGCCCCGGCTGCTGCTGGTGAACTGGAAGCCGGCGCTCGACCGCACCTGGGCCGAGGTCGCGCGTGGTGCGGTGGACGGGCGCATCGACCGGCTCGCCGCGCACATCCGGCGCACCTTTCCCGGCCGGTTCTTCCTCACGATCCACCACGAGCCGGAGAACGACGTGCGTGAGGGCCGCGGCTACTCGCCCGCCGACTACGTCGCGATGTACCGCCACGTCGTGATCCGCCTGCGGCAGCAGGGGGTACGCAACGCGGTGACCGTGATGACCTACATGGGCGCGCCCAACTGGGCGGTCAAGCCGTGGTTCGGCCGGCTCTACCCCGGTGACGACGTGGTCGACTGGGTCGCCTTCGACCCGTACGCGGACGACCGGGTGCGCGACTTCGCCACGCTCGTCGACAAGACGCGGCCCGACGCGCCCGGCTGGCCCGGGTTCTACCGGTGGATGCAGGCCAGGTTCCCGGCCAAGCCGATCATGGTGGCCGAGTGGGGCGCCTTCGAGCGGCGCGGGGCGCCCGCGTTCAAGCGCGATTTCTTCGACTCGGTCCGGCGGCAGATCGGGGACTATCCCCAGATCAAGGCGCTGGTCTACTTCGACTCGCCGCTGGCGCCCCGGGGCGACACCAGGTTCGACACCACGCCGGGCGCCACCCGGGCGTTCGCGGAGCTCGGGCGGCTGCCCCGCTTCACGTCCACCCCGGTGCCGGCCTCCTGAGCCGGCCCGCGCGGAACGTCGCCCCGGCCCGCCGCGTACGGGGCCCGGGATCGGCGTCGCCCTCCCGAGCCGTGGACGCGGGCGTCAGCGGACCCAGCCGCCCGAGGTGACCAGGTTCAGCACGGCGCCGACCGCGCGCTCGATCGTCATGTCCGTGGTGTCGAGGACGAGGTCGGCGTCCTCCGGCTCCTCGTACGGGTCGGAGATCCCGGTGAACTCCGGGATCAGCCCGGCCCGCGCCTTGGCGTACAGGCCCTTGCGGTCGCGGCGCTCGCACTCCTCCAGCGGCGTGGCCACGTGGACGAGCAGGAAGTCGCCGCCGACCTCCTCGACCATCGCCCGCACCTCGTCGCGGGTCGCGGCGTACGGCGCGATGGGCGCGCAGATGGCCAGGCCGCCGTGGCGGGCGACCTCGGCGGCCACGAAGCCGATCCTGCGGATGTTGCGGTCGCGGTCCTCGCGCGAGAACGTGAGCCCCGCCGACAGCATCCGCCGCACCACGTCGCCGTCCAGGTAGGTGACCGTGCGGCCGCCGCGTTCGAGCAGCGCGTCGCGCAGGCCCCGGGCGATCGTCGACTTGCCCGAGCCGGACAGGCCGGTGAAGAACACCACGAGCCCCCGCTTGTGCGGCGGCCCCGGAATGCTGATCGGCGCGGGACCGGCGTAGTGCTCGGTGGCGCCGTAGTTGCGGGCCACGTGCTCGCGGAGTTCGAGGTCGATCTCGGTGTCCTCGCGCGGCGCGAGCGGCACCGCGACCACCGTCGCGCCGGGAAGCCGCTCGGCCGCCTTGAGCGCGGCGCGCACCACGGCGGGGCCGCCCTCGCCGAAGACGAGGGGCATGAGGAGCACGGCGGCGTCCAGTTCCTCGGCGGTCGCCGCCACGTCGTCGAGCGTGGCGCCGTCGAGCGGCCCGCGCATCGTCACCGCGAGGACCTCGCCGTCCGGCAGGTCCTTGCGGATCTCCTCCGGCGTACGGCGCAGCCGGGCGAACGGGCCGTACGCGGGGGCGTCGAGCGCCTCGACGGGTCCGGCGGCGTGGTGGCCGTCCCGCTCCACGACGGTCAGCACCGCGACCGCGGCGCCCTCGGGGTCGCGGAGCGTCACCCGGTCGCCGGGCCCGAACTCGTCCGGCAGCGTGATCGTGATCGGGTCGGGCCAGGAGGCACCTCCGGGCAGCCGCCCGCGCTCGACCACGCTCTCCACCTCGGCCGAGGTGAGGAACCCGGTCAACGGCGCGTACGCCCCGGACAGCAGCAGCTCCAGGTCGGCCAGCTCACGTGCGTCGGGCGTCCACTCGGTCATGGCTTCCGTTTCCGCTCGAATCGGTCGGCGCTCGCTTGAGGTCGCGGCTTCGGTGGGTCGGAACGCACCCTACTGGCAACCCCACGCATAGCGTGCCGGTGCCCGGGGCGTCTACAGGCAGACACTAATCCGAGGAGGTGCTCGTGGACGCCGCAGAGGAGCGACGATTCCGCGAATTCGTGTCGGCCCGTGCGCCGGCGTTGATGCGGCTGGCCTATCTGCTGACGGGAGGAGACCAGCACTCCGCGGAAGACCTGGTGCAGACCGCCCTGGCCAAGGTCGTCACGAGGTGGGGGCGGCTCGACGAGCCCGAGGCGTACGTGCGACAGGTCATGTATCGGCAGCAGATCAGCTGGTGGCGCCTGGCCTGGCGGCAGCGGGAGACGAGCGTGGCCGACGTGCCGGAACCCCCGGCAGGCCGCGCGGGCACCCATGAGGCCGAGCTGCGGATGATCCTGCGCCGGGCGCTCGCCCGGCTGACGCCCCGCCAGCGGGCCGTGCTCGTGCTGCGGTATCTCGACGACCTGCCCGAGGACGAGGTGGCCCGGATCCTCGGCTGCTCCGTGGGGACCGTGCGCAGCACCGCGCACCGGTCGCTCGCCCGGCTGCGGACGACCGCGCCGGAACTCGCCGATCTGCGCCTGAGTGAGGTGACGTCATGACCCCCCGGATCCTGAAGGAGACCCTGTCGGAGTGGTCGCGGGAGGTCCACGTGCCCGCCGACCTCGCCGACCGCGCGCTGCGCCGCCGGTCTCGGCTGCGCCTGACGAGGTTCGCGGGTGTGGTCGCGTGCGCGGCCGTCGTGGCGGCCGTGGCGCTGCTGGTGCCGCTGGTCGTGGTCCCCCTCCTCGACAGGGCGCCGGTCTCGCAGGTCGGCGGCCCGCCTGTGGTGGTGCCCGTCCAGCCGTACCGGGAGACGCCCCCCGCGCAGGACGTGCTCGCCGACACGGAGAACTCCCCGCCGAAGAGGATGATCGCGGCGGGCCGGGTGGCGTTGTCCGCCTACTACACCTGGCGGCGGCGTACGGTCGACGGGCGTGAGGCGCTCGACCTGACGTGGTATCTCCTCGACCAGGTGACCGAAAGCTACGAGAAGACGGAGTGGGGCTGGGTCGAGGTCGCCCCCGGCCTGCGCTGGGCGGCGGTCCTGGAGAAGGACCTGCCCGTGCGGAGGATCGGCATCTTCGACATGGAGACCCGGCGGGTGCGGGCGTGGGTGCCGGTGGACCACCCCGTGGGCGGCGTCGCCTGGTCGCCCGACGGCACGCGCCTGGTGGCCACCGCCTATGACGAGTCCCCCGATCTGGACATGAGGTCGGCCGAGGAGCGGCGGTGCCCGGCCCCGGTCGCGGCGACGCCCGGCGATCCCCGGCTGCTGCCGCCGTTCCAGGCGGTCTCCACCAGCCGCACCGGCTTCTACATCGTCGACGTGGCCACCGCTACGGCGGGGGACTTCCACGCCGTCGATCCCTGCCGGACCGACAACAGCAACGTCCGGCGCGACTTCCGCTGGAGCGACGACGGCACGCTGATCCGCGAGGCCAGCAACATCTGGAAGCGGCCCGACGCCTTCTACGACCTCGACGGCAGGCCGCACGACGCGCCCGCCGGCTACGTCGTCACGGAGTCGAAGGCGGGCGTGTCGCCCGACGGCACGCTGCTCGCCGGCCCCGACGGCATGCCCACCGAGATCACCGAGCTCTCGACGGGCAAGGTCGTGGGCCGCCAGGAGGTGCTCCAGCTTCTCGCCTGGGCCGACGACCGCCGCCTGGTCGCCCTGGGCTGCGCGGACACGTGCGGAAGCGAGTTCCACAACGGCCTGGTCCTGGTGGGCGTCGACGGCGGGAGCAGGGTCCAGCTCTCGGTCTACCGGCAGAACGCCCAGGAGCCCGGAACATGGCAGCCGGTCCTGACGCCCAGATAGCGGCCCGGATAGCGGCTCAGATGAGGCGGGCGAAATGGTTCTGCGGACGGCGGATCACCATGGTGATCTCGTCCTCGGTGCCGTTGAGCCCGCCTCGCGAGAGCGCGGCCACGGTCCGGCAGACCACGGAGACCAGACCGCCGTGCGGGCCCCGCCGGGCCGGGCCGCTCACCGCCGAGTAGTCCTCCGCGATCATGAGCCCGCGCATCAGGCAGTACGCCTGGATGCCCTCGCGGGAGGCCAGCGGCTCGTAGACCGCGGGAAGCGGCCCCACCGACCCGGCCGGGGCGAGCGTGCGCCACAGCGCCCGGCGCACCCAGCGGGGGGTCACCCGGTCGCAGAAGCCGTACGCCGACTTGCGGTCGCGCATCTTCAGCAGCAGCAGCCCGCCGGGGCGCAGCCCGGCGACGAGCCGGTCGAGCACGAGCTCGGCGTGGCGGATGCGTTCGAGGAGGAACGACACGTAGACGACGTCGAAGGAGCGCGGCGGGATCGGCACGAGCCGCAGGTCGCCCAGGTAGGACGCCTCCAGGTCGTCGCGGTTGGCGGTGTGGGTCCGCAGTGGCGGCAGATCCTCGTCCACCCCCGTCATCCTCGGCTCGTAGCGCCCCACGTCGAGGACGCCGCCCCGGCCGCATCCGGCGATGAGGATGTCGAGACGCCGACCGAGCTGGTCGGTCCACTGCTCGCGGATCCGCTGGCTGAACACGTCGTCCTGGTCAGCGGACGACAACCGAACCTCTGTCATACGACCGAGCGTAATCATTTGACGACGCCGAGTTGCGCATTTGCCGTTCCCCATCATGTCCCCGCCGAGGAGCGAACGGAGTGAGACGCATGGATATGCGAGGGGCGCGGCCATGTCTGGAGTGAGGAGCGCGCGGAGCGAGCGACGAGCGAGCACGCACTGAAGGAAGTGCCCATTGCGCGCCTCCGGCACGACCGCGGACTGTAGGCGCCTGAGCGGCCGAGCGGAGCGAGGCCATAAGACAGGGCGTAGCCTTGGTAGCCGCGGCCCGGTTGGGAGCGTCTCGCGGATCTCCTCTGTCAGGGGGATCGGCCGGACGAACGGGGTCGCGTCCGCACGCCGGCTGTCTTTGTCACGGGGCTTTTGAAGGCATCGATGTCTCTTTCCGGACTGCTCGACCTCGTATCCGCCGAACCCAAACTGGCCGCCGCGCTCGACGCCGCCGGTCAGACCGCCGAGCCGGGCGCCGAACTGGTGGCGCCTCCCGCGCTGCGGCCGTTCGCCGTGGCCGCGTTGTCCCGCGTACGGCCGGTGCTCGCCGTCACGGCGACCGCGCGTGAGGCGGAGGATCTCGCCGCCGCGCTCACGAGCCTGGTCGACGAGAGCTCCGTGGCCGTCTTCCCCGCCTGGGAGACGCTGCCGCACGAGCGCCTGTCGCCGCGCAGCGACACGGTCGGCCAGCGCCTGGCCGTGCTGCGGCGGCTGGCGCACCCGATCGAGGGCGACCCCGCGGCCGGGCCGCTGCGGATCGTGGTGGCCCCGGTCCGCTCGCTGCTCCAGCCCATCGTGGCCGGGCTCGGCGACCTGGCGCCCGTACGGCTGCGCGCGGGCGACGACGCCGACCTGGACGACGTGGTGGCCCGGCTCGTCGAGAACGGCTACCACCGCGTGGACATGGTGGAGAAGCGCGGCGAGGTGGCCGTGCGCGGCGGCCTGCTCGACGTGTTCCCGCCCACCGAGGAGCACCCGCTGCGGCTGGAGTTCTGGGGCGACACGATCGAGGAGATCCGCTGGTTCAAGGTGGCCGACCAGCGTTCGCTCGAAGTCGCCCAGGACGGGCTGTTCGCCGCGCCCTGCCGTGAGCTGCTGCTCACCGACGACGTACGGCGGCGCGCCCGTGAGCTGGGGGAGGAGCACCCGGCGCTGAAGGACGTGCTCGACCAGCTCGCCGAGGGCGTGCCGGTGGAGGGCATGGAGGCGTTCGCGCCCGTGCTCGCCGGGGAGATGGACCTGCTGCTCGACCACCTGCCGATCAGGTCGGCGGTGTTCGTCTGCGACCCCGAGCGCATCCGCGGCCGGGCGGTCGAGCTGGTCCACACGAGCCAGGAGTTCATGGAGGCGTCGTGGATCGCCGCGGCCGCGGGCGGCGAGGCCCCGATCGACCTGGAGGCTGCCGCCTTCCGCACGCTTGAGGAGGTGCGCGACCACGCCGGCGAGCTGGGCCAGCCGTGGTGGAGCATCGCGCCGTTCGGCGAGGGCGTGGAGCTGGACGCGCAGGACGTCGAGGCCTACCGGGGCGACACCCAGCGGGCGCTCGCCGACATCAAGGGCTGGATGGGCGCGGGCAAGGCCGTCGTGCTGCTGAGCGAGGGCCACGGCCCGGCCGAGCGCATGGTCGAGCTGCTCAAGGGCGTGGACGTGGCGGCGCGGCTGGTGCCGTCCCTCGACGGTCCGCCGCCGAAGGACGTCGTGCAGGTCACGACGGGCCGGATCGACCACGGCTTCGTCACGCCGGACGTCGCCGTCATGACCCATCTCGATCTCGTCGGACAGAAGGCGTCCACCAAGGACATGCGGCGGCTGCCGTCGCGCCGCCGCAACATGGTCGATCCTCTGCAGCTCAAGGTCGGCGACCACGTGGTGCACGAGCAGCACGGCGTGGGCCGCTACATCGAGATGGTGCAGCGCACGATCCAGGGCGCGACCCGCGAATACCTCGTGATCGAGTACGCCAGGGGCGACCGGCTCTATGTGCCGACCGACCAGCTCGACGAGGTCACGCGCTATGTCGGCGGGGAGGCGCCCACGCTCAACCGCATGGGCGGGGCCGACTGGGCCAAGGCCAAGACCCGGGCGAAGAAGGCGGTCAGGGAGATCGCGGGCGAGCTGATCCGGCTCTACTCGGCCCGGATGGCCTCGCCCGGTCACGCGTTCGCGCCCGACAGCCCGTGGCAGCGCGAGATGGAGGACGCCTTCCCGTACGCCGAGACGGGCGACCAGCTCGAAGCGATCGACGAGGTCAAGCGCGACATGGAGCGGCCGGTGCCGATGGACCGCCTGATCTGCGGCGACGTCGGCTACGGCAAGACCGAGATCGCGGTGCGGGCGGCGTTCAAGGCGGTGCAGGACGGCAAGCAGGTCGCCGTCCTCGTGCCGACGACGCTGCTCGTGCAGCAGCACCTGTCGACGTTCGGCGAGCGGTTCGCCAGCTTCCCGGTCACGGTGAAGCCGATCTCCCGCTTCCAGACCGACTCCGAGGTGCGGGAGACCCTCGACGGGCTGCGTACGGGCGGGGTCGACGTGGTGATCGGCACGCACCGGCTGCTGTCGCCCGAAGTGAAGTTCAAGGACCTCGGCCTGATCATCGTGGACGAGGAGCAGCGGTTCGGCGTCGAGCACAAGGAGGCCATGAAGCACCTGCGCACGCAGGTGGACGTGCTGGCCATGTCGGCGACGCCGATCCCGAGGACGCTGGAGATGGGCCTCACCGGCATCCGCGAGATGTCGACCATCCTCACCCCGCCGGAGGAGCGGCACCCGATCCTCACGTTCGTCGGGCCGTACGACGAGAAGCAGATCGCGGCGGCGATCCGGCGCGAGCTGATGCGCGACGGCCAGGTGTTCTTCGTGCACAACCGGGTCCGCACGATCGACAAGGTGGCCGCGCGGCTGCACGAGCTGGTGCCGGAGGCGCGGATCGCGGTCGCCCACGGGCAGATGAACGAGAGCCAGCTCGAAAAGATCATGGTGGACTTCTGGGAGCGCAACTTCGACGTGCTCGTCTCCACCACGATCGTCGAGTCGGGCCTCGACGTGCCCAACGCCAACACGCTCATCGTGGACCGCGCGGACAACTACGGCCTGTCGCAGCTCCACCAGTTGCGCGGCCGGGTCGGCCGGGGCCGCGAGCGCGGCTACGCGTACTTCCTCTATCCGCCCGAGGCGCCGCTGACCGAGACCGCGCACGAGCGGCTCGCCACGATCGCCCAGCACACCGAGATGGGCGCCGGCATGTACGTCGCCATGAAGGACCTGGAGATCCGCGGCGCCGGCAACATCCTCGGGGCCGAGCAGTCGGGCCACATCGCCGGCGTCGGCTTCGACCTGTACGTCCGCATGATGGCCGAGGCCGTCCAGGAGCAGAAGTCCAAGCTCGCGGGCGAGACCAAGGTGGAGGAGCGGCCCGAGGTCAAGGTCGAGCTGCCGATCAACGCCCACGTGCCGCACGACTACGTCACCTCCGAGCGGCTGCGCCTGGAGGCGTACAAGCGGATCGCGGCCATCGGCTCGGAGGACGACATCGCGGCCGTCCGCGACGAGCTCACCGACCGGTACGGCAGGCCGCCCCAGGAGGTGGACAACCTGCTGGAGGTGGCGCGCTTCCGGATCAAGGCCCGCAAGGCGGGGCTGACCGACGTGACGCTGCAGGGCCAGCAGATCAGGTTCGCGCCGGTCGAGCTGAAAGATTCACAGCAGGTGCGGCTGCAGCGGCTCTATCCCCGCTCGATCTGGAAGCAGGCCACGGGCATCCTGCTGGTGCCGGTGCCCAAGACCAAGCCGATCGGCGGTCAGCCACTCCGCGACCTCGACCTGCTGAAATGGTGTGGGGACCTGGTCGAGGCCCTGTTCCTGGAGCCTGTGCGGGTACAGTGACCCGCGAAAATGTCAACAAATGCGTGGCCGGTGTCGTTCGGGAGGATCGTCCGTGAAGTCGTATCGAGTGCGCGTCGCCGTGGCGCTGGCGGCGACCGGGATCGCCGTGACCGCGTGCGGCGGCCCCGTGCAGGCGGGTTCCGCGGCCATCGTGGGCTCGGAGCGCATCACCTCCAGTGACCTGAACGACGAGGTCCGCGAGCTGCGCGCCGACCTGGCCGCGAACAAGATCTCCGAGGACCAGCTCCAGCTGACCTTCTCGCTGCCGCAGACGGTGCTGCTCAACATGACCACGAGCAGGCAGTTCCAGGAGCTCGGCCGGCGCAAGGGCATCACGGTCACCGACCGCGAGGTCGACGACATCGCCATCGCGCAGGGCGGCTGGGACCAGTTCAACAAGGTGCTGCTGGCCAACGGCATCCCGCTCGACGAGGGCCGTGCCTTCATCCGGGCCGTCATCGTCCGCAACAAGCTGGCGCAGCAGTCCGGCGCCGGGCAGGACCAGGCGGCACAGCAGGCGGCCCTCCAGAAGATCATCCAGGAGGCGGACTCGACCGTGCCGGTGAAGTACAGCCCGCGCTACGGCAAGTTCGACCCCCAGCAGGGCTTCGTCGCCGACGACCGCTTCGGTTCGCCGGCCGCGGCTGCGGCCGGTGGCGCCGCCGCGGGCGCGGCCGACGCCGGCCAGGCCGGCTGACCGCACGCCCGAGCTGCCTCGTGCGCCCGGGTGGTGTGGCCACGCTGGTCCCGCGTGCCCGGGTGGTGCGGTGACGCTGGTTCCGTGCGCCCGGGTGGTGCGGTGACGCTGGTCCCGCGTGCCCGGGTGGTGCGGTGACGCTGGTTCCGTGCGCCCGGGTGGTGCGGTGACGCTGGTCCCGCGTGCCCGGGTGGTGCGGCGACGCCGGGCGGGAGGGCTCGTCGGGCTTCACTAGGCTGAGTCCATGGCGTTGATCGTGGTGACCACCTCGCCCCGGGTCGCTCCCGGCCTGCTCGCGCCCGCGGCGTGGCGCGCCCTCAACCGGGGGCGGGTGCTCACCGGCACCCCGGACCACCCCTATCTGCCCTATCTCGACGAGGCCGGCGTCCAGGTCGAGGTGGTGACCCCCGACCCCGGCGCCATCGCCCGCGAGAGCCGTACGGGGACGGTGGTGTGGCTGGCCGCGCAGGACGGCGACGAGGACTTCATGCGCGCGGTCGGCCACGCCGCGATCTCCCTCGACGAGCCGCCGGAGATCGAGGTCGT
Source organism: Microbispora sp. CL1-1 (assembly GCF_012034195.1). Lineage (NCBI taxonomy): Bacteria > Bacillati > Actinomycetota > Actinomycetes > Streptosporangiales > Streptosporangiaceae > Microbispora > Microbispora sp. CL1-1. The sequence goes on along the minus strand of NZ_JAATEK010000034.1, from coordinate 19,579 downwards.
CCCCGGCTCCTACGACCTGCCCGGCGCACGGCTGCTCGACCTCGTGCAGGTCATGGACCGGCTGCGCCGCGAGTGCCCGTGGGACCGCAAGCAGACCCACGAGTCGCTCGTGCCCTACCTGGTCGAAGAGGCCTACGAGGTGCTGGAGACCATCCACGAGGGCGACTTCGGCCCGCCGCTGCGCGAGGAGCTCGGCGACCTGCTGCTCCAGGTGATGTTCCACGCCCGGCTCGCCCAGGAGCGGATGGGGCCGGACGGGGACGGCTTCGACATCGACGACGTGGCGGACGGGATCGTGGAGAAGCTGGTGCGCCGCCACCCGCACGTTTTCGCGGACGTCCAGGTTTCCGGCGCCGGTGAGGTCAGCGACAACTGGGAGACCATCAAGGCGGCCGAGCGGGCCGCCAAGGGGGAGACCGGCTCGGTGCTCAGCGGCGTGCCGATGGGCCAGCCGGCCATCTCCCTGGCCGCCCAGCTCCTGCGCCGGGCCGGCGGGGTCGGGGCGCCCGGCTCCCTCGCCGGCGACCTCACGCCGTCCGCGGGCGCCCGCCTGTTCGCGCTCGTACGGGAGATCCAGGACGCGGGGCTCGATCCCGAGGCCGAGCTCAGGGCGGCGGCCAGGGAATACCGGCGGCGCGTGGAGGAGTGGGAGAGCACCCGCTCGGACACGCCGTGAACGGGACACCCTGCGCAGTACCGAGTAGTAAGGACCGATAGGCTCGGGTGGCAAACCGCCCGCCATTTTGCTAGGAGCGTTCGTGGCTGCCATCGAGGCCATCACCGCCCGCGAGATCCTCGACTCCCGTGGGAACCCCACGGTCGAGGTCGAGGTACTGCTGGACGACTACAGCACCGGCCGTGCCGCCGTTCCGAGTGGCGCCTCCACCGGTCAGTTCGAGGCCGTCGAGCTGCGCGACGGCGACAAGAAGCGTTATCTCGGCAAGGGTGTCGAGAAGGCCGTCCTCGGCGTGACCGACGAGATCGCCGACGAGCTCATCGGCTTCGACGCCGAGGAGCAGCGTCTCATCGACCAGACGATGATCGACCTGGACGGCACGCCCAACAAGGCCCGTCTCGGGGCCAACGCGATCCTCGGCATCTCGCTGGCCGTCGCCAAGGCCGCCGCCGACAGCGCCGACCTGCCCCTGTTCCGCTACGTCGGCGGGCCGAACGCGCACATCCTGCCCGTGCCGATGATGAACATCCTGAACGGCGGCGCGCACGCCGACACCAACGTGGACATCCAGGAGTTCATGATCGCGCCGATCGGCGCCGAGACGTTCTCCGAGGCCGTGCGCATGGGCGCGGAGACCTACCACACGCTCAAGAGCGTGCTGAAGGAGAAGGGCTACGCCACCGGCCTGGGCGACGAGGGCGGCTTCGCGCCCAACCTGCCGTCCAACCGCGACGCGCTCGACCTGATCCTGGTCGCCATCGAGAGGGCCGGTTACACGCCGGGCCAGGACATCGCGCTCGCGCTCGACGTCGCGGCCAGCGAGTTCCACAACGACGGCGTCTACACGATCGACGGCAAGGGCGTGTCGTCCGCCGAGCTGATCTCCTTCTACGAGGACCTGGTCCGCTCCTACCCGCTGGTCTCCATCGAGGACCCGCTGAACGAGGAGGACTGGGAGGGCTGGAAGGCCATCACCGCCTCCCTCGGGGCCAAGGTCCAGCTCGTGGGCGACGACCTGTTCGTCACCAACCCCGAGCGGCTCGGCCGCGGCATCGCCGAGGGCGCGGCCAACGCGCTGCTGGTGAAGGTCAACCAGATCGGCACGCTGTCGGAGACCCTCGACGCGGTCGACCTGGCCCACCGCAGCGGCTACCGCAGCATGATGAGCCACCGCTCCGGCGAGACCGAGGACACCACGATCGCCGATCTCGCCGTGGCCACCAACTGCGGCCAGATCAAGACCGGCGCCCCGGCCCGCTCGGACCGCGTGGCCAAGTACAACCAGCTCCTGCGCATCGAGGAGCTGCTGGACGACGCGGCGCGCTACGCCGGTCGCGCCGCCTTCCCGCGCTTCCAGGGCTAGCCTGCGGCGGGCCCTGCGGCAGACTCTGCGGCAGGCGGGGATTCCGGCCGGACACGTTCCGGACGCCCGGTGGGGCGATGGGCGCGGCGACGCCGTGCCCAACCGGGCGTGTACGGCCGGGACGGGCGGTTAGTGTGGCCGTTGTCACCGGGCCCACGCGCTGACCGACCGGGAGGGGTGGTTTCGTGGCGGCGAAGCGGCCGCAGCTCACCGGGCGCGCGGCGATCCTCGCGGTCGTCGTGTGCGCCATCGCCATGAGCCTCGCCTACCCCGCGCGGGAGTACGTCGCCCAGCGCCGGCAGATCGCCCAGCTGGAGGCGCAGCAGGCGAACGCGCTGCGCAAGCTCCAGAACCTGGAGCAGCGGCGCAGGCGGCTGGAGGATCCGGACTACATCAAGCGCCTGGCCAAGGAACGGCTGTTCTACTGCGAGCCGGGCGCCGACTGCTACCAGGTGATCGACGAGGACACGGCGGGCACCGCCGCCGCCAAGGCGGGGACCAAGCAGCCGGAGCGTCCCGCCTGGTACGTCACTCTCTGGCGGTCGTTCGAGGCGGCCGACAAGGGGCGGCCCGCCGCACGCGCGGCGGGGCGCAGTCCCGCACCCACGGGGTCCCCGTCGGCGTCGGCGTCCGCGCCGCCGGCGGTGGGATGAGCGCCGGGGATGAGGGCCTGGGATGAGGGCCTGGGATGAGGACCCCGGGATGAGGATCACGGACGCCGCCGGGAACGGCGGGGCGCACAGTGTCAACGGCGCAGGGCGCGCAGTGTCAACGGCGCGGAGCGCGCAGCGTTAAGGGTGCAGGGCGCACAGCGTTAAGGGTGCAGGACGCACAGAGTGAAGGGCGAGGAGATCGACGTGGCGGACGACCAGGCGGACCACGCGGGCCACACGGGCCGTGTGGACCCCGCTGACCTGGCGGCGGCGCGGGCGCAGCTCGGGCGGCAGCCGCGCGGGGTGCGGGCCGTCGCTCACCGGTGTCCCTGCGGCCTGCCCGACGTGCTGGAGACCGCGCCCCGGCTGCCCGACGGGGCGCCGTTCCCCACGCTGTTCTACCTGACCTGCCCGAAGGCCGCCTCGGCGATCGGCACGCTGGAGTCGTCCGGCCTGATGAAGAGCATGCAGGCCCGGCTCGCGGAGGACCCCGAGCTGGCCGAGGCCTACCGGGCGGCCCACGAGGACTACGTCGCCCGCCGCGACCAGGCGGCCAAGGAAGAGGGCCTGGAGCCGCTGCCGCGCGACATGCAGAGCGCCGGCGGCATGCCGGGCCGGGTCAAGTGCCTGCACGCGCTGGTGGCCCACGAGCTGGCCGCGCCGGGGGTCAACCCGTTCGGCCGAGAGGCGCTCGACGCGCTGCCCGACTGGTGGGCCGGCGGCCCCTGCGTGGTCGTGGAGAGCCCCGCAGAGCGGCCCCAGGCTACGCGGAGCACCGAGACGGACTGAGGGAACGAGCGTGAAGACGAAGCGGGTCGCGGCCATCGACTGCGGGACCAACTCGGTCCGCCTTCTCATTGCCGATATCTCCGGCGACGTCCTCACCGACGTCGAACGGCGGATGGAGATCGTCCGGCTCGGCCAGGACGTCGACCGTACGGGACGGCTCGCGCCGGAGGCCCTGGAGCGGACCTTCACGGCCATGCGCGGCTACGCCAAGCTGATCAGGGAGCACTCCCCGGACGGCCCCGTGCCGGTCCGCGTGGTCGCCACCTCGGCGACCCGTGACGCCGCCAACCGGGCCGACTTCGTCGCCGGGGTGCGCGACATCTTCGGCGTGGAGCCCGAGGTGGTGACCGGCGACGAGGAGGCGCGGCTGTCGTTCACCGGCGCGACCCGGGGCCTCGCCGGATCGGACGCCGAGACGCCCTACCTCGTGGTGGACATCGGGGGTGGTTCGACCGAGTTCGTCGTCGGCTCCCGGTCCGTCGAGGGCGCGCTGTCGGTGGACATCGGCTGTGTGCGGCTCACCGAGCGCCACCTGCGCGATGATCCGCCGAGCGCCGAGACGGTGGAGGCGGCCGTCGCCGACATCGAGGCGGCCATGGACCGGGTCGAGGAGCGCGTCCCCGTGCGTACGGCGCGGACGCTGGTCGGCCTGGCGGGCTCGGTCACCACGGTCGCCGGGATCGCGCTCGGCCTGCCCGCCTACGACCCCGCGCGCATCCACCACTCGCGCATCCCGGCCGAACGGGTCCACGAGGTGTCCGCGCGGCTGCTGCGCATGACCCACGACGAGCGGGCCGCCATCCCGGTCATGCACCCGGGCCGGGTGGACGTCATCGGCGCGGGCGCGCTCATCCTCGACCGCATAGTCCGCCGTTACGGCTTCCCCGAGGTCGTCGTCAGCGAGCACGACATCCTCGACGGCATCGCCTGGTCCCTCGCCTGACGAAGGCCTGAGAAAGGCCTGACGAAGGCTCGACGAAGGCTCAAGGAGCGGCGGGCTCGTTCTCGTACGCGCCGAGGATCGAGTCGAGCAGGCCCGGGAACCGGCCGTCGAGATCGGCCAGGCGCAGCGCGGTCCACCGGCGGTTGCCGTCCTCCCGCTGATGGATGACACCTGCCTCCCTGAGCACCCGGAAGTGGTGCGTGAGCGTCGACGGCGCCACATCCACCGGAAACGTGCCGCAGGGCCGTTCCGGCTCCGCGCGCAGCGTCCGCACGATCGTCATGCGTGTGGGGTCCGCCAGCGCGTGCAGGACGTCGAGCAGGTCGATCTCGGCGGCGTTCGGATGCGTCAGTGCCGACCTGCGGCGTTGGGTTCGTGGCATCTCCCCACCTTTCTCTTTCGACAACCATCGTACAACTGTGGTACGACTTTCGTAGTACGACGAACGTCGAAAAAGGAGTGGGTCATGCGGGCACTGGTGATGACGGGGCCGTCGCACGGGTCGGATCTGACCGAGATCGCGGACATGCCGGTGCCGGAGCCCGGCGCGGACGAGGTGTCCATCGACGTCTCCTTCGCGGGCGTCAACTTCATCGACGTGATGGCGCGCAGGGGAGACCCGGGCTACGTCACGGCCTGGCCGTACGTGCCGGGCAAGGAGGTGGCGGGCACCGTGCGCCGGGTGGGCCCAGGCGTCTCCGGTCTCGTGCCGGGGCAGCGGGTGGCCGCCTTCACCCCGTCCGGCGGTCTTGCCGAGGTGGCCGTGGCGTCCGCCGCTCTCACCGTGCCGCTGCCGGACGGCGTGCCCTCCCCCCTCGCCGCGGCCGCCCCGCTGATGCTGACGAGCGCGTTGCTGCTGCTCACCGACGCGGCCAGGTTCGGCGCGGGAGAGAGTGTGCTCGTGCACTCCGCGAGCGGCGGCGTCGGGTCGGCCGTGGCCCGTCTGGTGCCCGCGCTCGGCGGAGGACGGCTCATCGGCACCGTGGGCCGGGCGGACAAGACCGAGGCGGCCCGGTCGGCCGGCTACGACACGGTGGTCGTCCGCGACGAGGGGGCGGGCGCCGCCATCCGGGCCGCCGCGCCCGAGGGCGTGGACGTCGTCCTCGACCCGCTCGGCGTCGAGCTGCTCGAACTCGACCTGGAGGTCACCGGGCCCGGCGGCAGGATCGTGCTGTTCGGCAACGCAGGAGGCGGTGAGGTGTCCCCGTTGCCGCCCCACCCTCGCCTGATGCGCGGCAACGTGGGGATCGTCGGCTTCAGCGCCAGCGCCCTCACCGTGAACGCGCCGCACCGGATCGCGCGGGGCCTGCGCCGCGTGCTGGACCTGGTCGCGGAGGGCCGGCTGGACGTGCCGGTGACCGTGATCGACTCTCTCGGCGAGGTGCCCGGCGTCCACCAACTGCTCGCCGACGGCCGGGGCAGCGGCAAGTACGTCGTCCGGATCGCGTGAGGGTCGCACAGAAGATCTTGCCACTATTGCGCATTGCGGAGTACCGTGCTTTGCGTGGACAGTAGCCAGCTCCTCAAAGGGGTTCTCGACCTGGCGGTCCTGGCGGTGCTCGCCGAGCGCGACAGTTACGGATACGACGTCGTACGCCGTCTGCGCGAGGCGGGGCTGGAGGACGTCGGCGACGCCTCGGTGTACGGGACGCTGCGGCGGCTCTTCAAGGCCGGAGCGCTCACCTCCTATGTGGTCGCCTCCGACGAGGGGCCGCACCGCAAGTACTACGGCCTGAACGACGTGGGCCGCTCACTCCTCCAGACCTCGGCGAAGACCTGGACGTCGTTCGCCGCCACCATGAACGACCTGCTCAAGGAGGTCGATCCGGGATGACTCCCCCAACGACGCCCCCGATGACGCCCCAGGACTACGCCGCCGCCGTACGCGCGGCGCTCGCCGATCTCCCCGCCGGGGACAGGGACGCGCTGCTGGAGGACCTGGACGAGCATCTCGCCGAGGTCGCCGCCGAGCCGGGCATGTCGCTGGAGGAGCGCCTCGGCAGCCCCGAGGCGTACGCGGCCGAGCTGCGGGCCGCCTATGGCGGGCGGCCGTCGGACGGCGGCTCCTCGCTGGGCGGGCGGCTGCGCGAGCGCGTGAGCGGTGCGGTCCGGCGCGTCCACACGCGGCTGCTCGTGCTCCCGCCCTACCGGCAGGCCGCCGCTTTCGCCCCGGAGCTGCGCCCCGCCTGGTGGGTGCTGCGGGGCTACGCCATCGCGCTCGCCGTGCTCGCGCCGATCAGCGCCCCCGGGCTGATCCCCGGCGACATCCCCGCCTGGGTGTTCACGCTCGCGGTCGTCTGGGGATCGGTGTGGCTGGGCCGGCGGGGCCGCGCGCGAGCATCGCGCTGGGGCCGCGTGCTGCTGCTCGGAGCCAACCTGGTGGCCGCGGTGCTCGTGATCACGGCGATGGCCGACGTGCCGGGCACGCCGTCGCGCGACGTGGCCTTCGACTACGGCCCCCGGCCGGAGGGCCTGGGCGTGCGGGTGGAGAACGTGTCCTCCTTCGGCGGGGAGGTCACCAACATCTTCCCGTACGCGGCGGACGGGACGCCGCTGCACGACGTCCGGCTCTACGACCAGGACGGCGACCCGATCATGCTGGATCCGGGCTTCGACCAGGAGATCGTCATCCCCTGCGACGGGGAGCCGCCCATCCGCAACGCCTACCCGCTGCCGCTGCGGCCCTCGGACGACCGTCCCGGACGGGCCGCCCGTGGACCGGCCGCCCGTGGGCTGGAGCCCACGTGCACGCCCACCACCCCGGCGCCCACGGACACCGCGACGCCTTCCGCGTCGCCGTCGCCATCTTCCGAGCCGTCGGCCACGCCGTCCCGCCGATAGTCCCGGCTCCGCCCCGTCCAGTCTCAGCCGTCCCGGCTCCGGCCGTAAGGTCCGAGCCGTAAGGTCCGAGCCGTACGGCCGGAGCCGGGCGGGGCGTCAGCCGTGCAGGCGGACGGGCAGCGAGAACAGTCCGCGCATGATGGCGCTGGGCCACCAGCGCAGCTCGGCGGGGTCGGCGGCGAGGGCCAGATCGGGGAAGCGTTCGAGCACCCGGCCGATCGCGGCCTCCCCCTCCACCTTGGCCAGGGCCGCGCCGACGCAATAGTGGGGCCCCCGGCCGAAGGCGAGGTGCGGTTCGCCGACCCGGCCGGGGGAGAACGCGTCCGGGTCGGCGAACGCCGCCGGGTCCCGGTTGGCCGCGAGCAGCGAGACGAGGATGGGCTCGCCGGGCAGCATCTCCTGGCCGCCGATCACCACGGGCTCGGTGGGAAAGCGCCAGGTGGCGTTCCGTACGGGACCGTCGTAACGCAGCATCTCGTCGATGAAGTCCGGCAGCCGGGAGAGATCGGCGCGCAGGACCGCCGCCTGGGCGGGGTGCCGCAGCAGCGCGAGCAGGCCGTTGCCGATCAGCGCCACGGTCGTCTCGTGGCCCGCGATCAGCAGCAGGAACGCGGTGGAGGTCAGCTCGTCCTTGTCGATCTCGCCCTGGTTGGACCGGCGTACGAGATCGGTGAGCAGGTCGTCGCCCGGCCGGGAGCGCTTGAACTCGACCAGGTCGCCCAGGAAGATCTCCAGGGCGTCGGTGGCGCGGGCGATCTCCTCCACCTCGGACGCCGCCGCCGAGTCGATGACAGAGGCGTGCCGGTGGAAGGTGGCCCGGTCCTCCTCGGGCACGCCGAGCAGGTCGCAGATGATCGTGATCGGCAGGGGATAGGCGAGACCGGAGATCAGGTCCGTCTCCGGGCCGTCGAGGCGGTCGAGCAGCGCGTCGGTCACCTCCAGCGCCCGCGTCCGCAGCCCCGCCATCCGCCGGGGGGTGAAGGCCCCGCTCACCAGCCGCCGCAGCCGCGCGTGGTCGGCGCCGTCGGCGTTGATCATGTGGCGGGCGAGCCCGGGCCGGTGGTCCAGAGGCAGGCCGAGAGAGGCGGCCCGCCATTCGGGCGAGCCGGCCGCCGGGTCCTTGGCGAGGGCGGGATGGGTCAGCGCGGTCACGGCGTCCTCGTACCGCGTGACCAGCCATGCCTCGCAGCCGGGCAGCGGCACGCGGGTCACCGGCGCGTTCCGGCGCAGCCAGTCGTAGGCGGGGTAGGGATCGGCGTCGAACGCCGGGCCGAACAGCGGGGGGCATGAGTCGATGGACACGGGCCCTACGTACCCATCTCCGGCACGACGGAAAAGATCGGAATCTTTCCCGGCATGACCGCTTCGTGACACGCGCCGGCGCCGCGAAGCCCGCTTCCCGGCGGACGCACATTTTCTGACCTGGCACGATCGGTGTCATGAGCTTCGTTCCTCCCGGTTCCGGCCGGCCGGGTGACCCCGCGTCCCCGGACACCCCCGTCGCCCACGACGCCCACGAGGTCGCCAAACTGGCCGCGGAGAGCCGTACGCTGGCCGAACTGACCGCCAGGCAGTCGGTGTGCCGCGCCTGCCCGCGCCTCGTCAAGTGGCGGGAGGAGGTCGCCGACGTCAAACGGCGGGCGTTCGCCGATGAGACCTACTGGGGACGCCCGATCGCGGGCTGGGGCGACGAGGCGCCGCACACGCTCATCGTCGGGCTCGCGCCCGCCGCGCACGGCGGCAACAGAACCGGCCGGATCTTCACCGGCGACCGCAGCGGCGACTGGCTGTTCGCGTCGCTGTACCGCACCGGGTTCGCCGTGCAGGAGACCAGCGTCCACGCGGGCGACGGGCAGCGGCTGATCGGCGCCCGGATGATGGCGGCGGTCCGGTGCGCCCCGCCCGCCAACAAGCCCACCCCGGAGGAGCGCGACACCTGCCTCCCCTGGCTCGCCAGGGAGCTCGCGCTCGTGGCGGGCACGACCCGGGTGATCGTGGCACTCGGCGGTTTCGCCTGGCAGGCGGTGTGGCCCGCGCTGCGCGAGGCCGGGTTCACGCTGCCGCGCCGCAGGCCGCCGTTCGGTCACGCGGTGGAGGTGCCGCTCTCCTACGGCGAGGCACCGGTCACGCTCATCGGCTGCTACCACCCGAGCCAGCAGAACACCTTCACCGGCCGGGTCACCGCGGACATGCTCGACGCGGTCTTCGCCCGCGCCGCCGCACTGGGCAAGGCGACCTTGTGAACCATTTCACGAGTGTGAAGTCGATCACTTCGGGAAGATTGCAGGAATTTTTCCAAGAAATGACGTCAAGAGATGACGGAGTGGGGAAAATCACTGGACCTTCGGCCCTGGCGGAATGGTGCGGTTGCCAATCCGTGACGTAAGCTTGTGAATGCTTTCACAAGGAGGGCATCGTGGCAGACCGCAACTGGAAGCACGTCGTCATCGTCGGCGGTGGATACGTGGGCCTCTACACGGCTCTGCGGCTCCAGCGCACGCTCCGCCGTGAGCTGCGCAACGGCAGCGTGCGGATCACGCTGATCGACCCGCAGTCGTACATGACCTACCAGCCGTTCCTCCCCGAGGCGGCGGCCGGCAACATCTCGCCGCGCCACGTCGTGGCCCCGCTGCGCCGGGTGCTGCCCAAGGTGCGCATCCTCAACGGCAAGGTCTCCAAGGTGCACCACGAGGCGCGCACGCTGACCTTCGAGCCCGCCGCGGGCCAGTCCCGTGAGATCGAGTACGACGTCGTCGTCATGGCGGCCGGCTCGATCTCGCGTACGCTGCCGATCCCCGGCCTGGAGGACGCGGCCATCGGCTTCAAGACCGTCGGCGAGGCCATCGCGCTGCGCAACCGGGTGCTGGCCCTCCTCGACCGCGCCGAGTCGAGCGACGATGAGGACGTGCGCCGCCGCGCGCTGACCTTCGTCGTGGTCGGCGGCGGCTTCGCGGGCATCGAGGCCCTCGCCGAGCTCGAAGACATGACCGACGACGCGGTCAACTACTACCCGAGCATCGACAAGAAGGACCTGCGCTGGGTCCTGATCGAGGCGTCCGACCGCATCCTGCCGGAGGTCGGCCCAGAGATGGGCGAGTGGACCGCCGAGCAGCTGCGCGAGCGCGGCATCGAGCTCAAGATGAAGACGTTCCTCCAGTCGTGCGAGGGCGGTCTGGTCAAGACCTCCGACGGCGACGAGTTCGAGTCGGCCACGATCGTGTGGACCGCCGGCGTGAAGCCGAGCCCGATCGTCAACTCCACCGACCTGCCGCTCGACGAGCGCGGCCGGATCAAGACCACCACGCGCCTGACCGTCGCGGGCGTCAAGGGCGCCTTCGCCGCCGGTGACATCGCGGGCGTGCCCGACGTGACCAACCCCGGACAGTACTGCGCGCCCAACGCCCAGCACGCCGTACGGCAGGCGAAGGTCCTCGGCGACAACATCACGGCCTACCTGCGCGGGCAGAAGCTGGCGGACTACCGGCACAAGTACGCCGGGTCGGTCGCCGGGCTCGGCCTCTACCGGGGCGTCGCGAACGTCTACGGCGTGAAGCTGCGCGGCTTCCCCGCCTGGTTCATGCACCGCACCTACCACCTGTCGCGGGTCCCCACGGTCAACCGGAAGGTCCGCGTGGTGATGGACTGGACGCTCTCGCTGTTCTTCAAGCGGGAGACGATCTCCCTCGGCGAGATCGAGCACCCGCGCGACGAGTTCCGGGCGGCCGCGAAGAGCGGCGTCAAGCGCTGATCCGCCCGGCGCGGACGGCTCGGCGGACGACCTCGGAACACGCACACGGCCCGGCGGCCCACCCGCCGGGCCGTCGCGTCTTCCTGTGCTCTGACATGCTGGTGTGGTGGACGGGGGAGAAGGTGCGGACGGTCTCCAGGACCTTGACCGGCCGGCTCCCAGGCGTGCCGTTCACGCGCTGTGGAAAGGGGGACAAGCCGCGTAAGACGTAACTTGCTTACAGAGGAGTGATCCGTGACATATGATCGCGGCGCCCCCGTAGCCCAATGGCAGAGGCAAGCCCCTTAAAAGGGCTGTGGTGTGGGTTCGAGTCCCACCGGGGGCACAGAGCGCCGCCTCGACCAATCAGCCCCGTGACCTGGGGGAGCGCGGTCACGGGCCGATCGTAGCTGTTCCGGTTGACTACGGCCGAACGCGAACGTCCACGGGAAGCCGTGCCCCCGGCATGCCCGTGGTGTGCCCGCGACATCACTCCTCGCCCAGCCCGCCGGCGCTGCACCCCTGTGGATCCCGCCCGCGCCGGGTTCCGCCGTGTGGTCGGCGGAGGAGTGGGACGGCCTCTCGGGCTCTCTTGCCGGGCACGAGCCACTTGCGATTCGGATGCCGAGGTAAGCGGCTCGGGCCGCTCAGTCTTTTGACTAGTGGGGTGGGAGTCGCCCGTGGGGCGAGCGTGCGGGAAGTCCTGATCTGGCGGCCGGTAGATTTTTCTCGTCCTATTTGTCATAGAGAGTCCATGCTCGGATACATTCGGGCATGCGTTTTGTCCTTTTTGTCATGGTTCTGGTGGGTTTGGTGGTCGGTATCGCCTTGCCCGCGTCGGCCATCACCCATGGCTCGGCAGACAATGGCGATCACCCGGAAGTGGGCGCCCTCATCGGGAATGAGCCGGAGAGCGACGGCACGTGGGCGTACTGCACCGGCACCCTCATCTCGCCGAACGTCTTCCTCACGGCCGCCCACTGCGGGCACAAGGGCCAGAAGACCGCCCGGGTCTCCTTCGCCGACCACTACCAGCCCGGCGAGAAGCTCTACACCGGTCGCTTCGTGCCCGACTCGCGATACAAGGGCGACGCCTATGATCTGGCGGTCGTGATCTTCCCGGCGCCCGTCGAGGGCATCGCGCCGGCCAAGCTGCCCTCGCTGGGCCTGCTCGACCAGCTCAAGGCCGACGGCACCCTGCAGACCGCGCGCTTCACCCCGGTCGGGTACGGCTCGGTGGAGCCCACGAAGAAGCGGGACGGGAACGGATGGCGCTACCACTACACCGACACGCGCAGCCAGACCTCGATCTCCTTCAAGAGCCTGGGCGCCAGGTGGCTCGACCTGATGCCGTCCTCGCGTGACGAGGGTGGAACCTGCTACGGCGACTCCGGCGGCCCCAACTTCCTGGGCGGCCCCGACTCGAACCTGCTCGTGGCCACGACGATCAGCGGCGTGGACGACGCCTGCAAGACGACCAACGTCGACTACCGGCTGGACATCCCCGAGGTGCGGGCGTTCCTCGGCAAGTACGTCACGCTCCCCTGACGCCGCTTTCGCGGTTGGGGGTAGATGTATAACCCCAATGGGGGTATGAATGATGCATGCCTAAGATCAACGTGTACCTGCCGGATGATCTGGCGGAGGCGGTCAAGGACGCGGCGCTTCCAGTGTCCGCGATCTGCCAGCGGGCGCTGGAGCAGGCGGTCCGCCGCGTGAGCGCCATCCGCGAGAGCATCCTCGGCGACTTCGAGATCGACGACCCCCGGTTGTCGCACTTCACGCCCAGGACCCGCGCCGTCTTCCGGCTGGCGCTGGAACAGGCCCGGGCCGAGAACGCCGCCGGCATCGGCACCGAGCACCTGCTCGCCGCGATGCTGGCCGAGGGGCGGAACCTCGCCCTGCATGTGCTGCGGGCCATGGAGGTCGAGCCTGCTCTGATCGAGCGCGACCTCGCGGCCCGCCGCCCGTCCGCACCCACCGGACCGGACCAGTCCGGGGACGAGGGGACGCCGAAGGATGGCCCGAGCCGGTTCGACGCGCATGCGGCCAACGCCCTCGAACTGGCGGTCACCGAGGCCCATGCCCTGGGGCACAACTACATCGGGTGCGAGCATCTGCTGCTCGGCCTGGTCGCCGAGCCCGACGGCATCGGCGGGCAGGTGCTGCGCGAGCGGGGCGCCGAGCCACGCCTCACGCGGCGCGCGGTCGTGGCGGCGCTCGCAGGCTACGTCCACCTCCGAGCCCAGGCACAGGACGCCTCCGCGTCCCAGAGCACGGCCCAGGCTTCTTCTCAGAGCGCCGTGCAGGCGGTGGCGGCGGTCGTCCGTCAGGAGATCGCTCCGCTCATGCGGCGCATCGAGCGGCTCGAACAGCACGCCGGAGTCGCCGCCGAGGACGGCGCGGCGTGAGCGGACGCGTGCTGCTGGTGGCGACGGGCGACGTCATGGCGTACGCCCGTCGCACGGGCCGCCCGGGGCTCGCGACGGCCGCCGACCTGCTGGCGGCCATCCCCGGGAATCCCGGCGTGGAGGTCGTGACCGAGGACGTGCAGGCCGAGCCGAGCTGGGACACCTCGGCCTCCACCATGCTGCGGCTGGCCCGGCGGGTGCGTACGGCCCTGCTGGACGAGGGGTTCGACGGCGTGGTCGTCACCCACGGCCTGGACACGATCGAGGAGACGGCCTTCCTCGCGGACCTGCTCGCGGGCCCCGCCGCTCCGCGCGGCGGCATCGTGCTGACCGGCGCCGTACGCGGGCTGGACGAGCTGTCGAGCGACGGCCCGCGCAACCTCGCGTCGTCCCTGGCCGCGGCGGCCGACCCGGCTCTTCGCGGAGTCGGCGCGGTGGTCTGCGCGAACGACGAACTGCACGCGGCCCGCTGGGTCACGATGGCCGACGCCACGAGCGTGGCTGCCCTCTCGTCCGCCCCCGAGCCGATCCTCGGCCGGGTGGTGGACGGCCGGGTCGAGATGACGGCGACGCCGCCACCACGGCCCCCGGCCGCGCGGGGAGAGCCGGAGACGAACGTCGCGCTGATCAAGACATATCCGGAGATGGATCCGGTGATCGTCACGTCCGTCGTGGACGCCGGAGCCAGGGGTGTCGTGCTGGAGGGCACCGGCGCCGGGAACGTCCCGATCACCCTGTACGCGACCCTCAGCGAGCTGGCGGAGTGGGACATCCCCGTGGTGATCGCCTCGCGGTGCCGCACCCGGCCGGCCGCGCTGGAGGACCTCCCGCTCGGCCTGGGGCTGGCCGGCAAGGTCGGCGCCATCGGGGCGCGCGGCCTGGCTCCGGCGAAGGCCAGGTATGCCCTGATGGTGGCGCTCGGCGGGGGTGGGCGGCACGCCGTACGCGACTGGTTCGCCCGCCTCTGACCACCGTCAGACGCGCCGCTCATGCACCACCGTCAGACGCGCTGTTCGCGCACCGCTGTCAGGCGTGCTGCTCCGCGCACCGCTGTCAGGCGTGTCGCTCGTGCACCGCGGTCAGGAGCGCCGATCGTGCACCGGCGTAAGGGCGTCCGTCATCCGCGACGGCTCGGCGTACGTGCCGCCGCCGCCGGTGATCGCGGCCTGCGAAGGTGGGGCGTCGGTGTTCGAGGGGCAGCCGGAGACCGGCAGGCGCAGCACGAACATGGCGCCGCGGTACGCCGACTCGGTCGCCACCAGGGTGCCGCAGTGGGCACGGGCGATGTCGCGGGCGATGGCCAGGCCGAGCCCGGTGCCCCCGCGGCCCCGGCTACGCGCCGTGTCCGACCTGGCGAACCGCTCGAAGATCCGCTCCCGTTCGGACACCGGCACGCCGGGACCGTCGTCGCTGACCGACAGCTCGACGAAGCCGTCGTCGCGCCGGAGCTCGATCTCGACCAGGCTCCTGGCGTGCCGCTGCGCGTTGTCGAGCAGGTTGGTCAGCAGACGGGCGAGGTGGCGCGGCGCGGCGTGCATCCTCACCCCGTCCGCCAGCCGGAGACGCACCGGTATCCGATCGGTCCGGCGGGCGACCTCGTCCCTGACCAGCACGGACAGGTCCACAGGTTTGCGGCCCGGGGCCGTCGCCCCCACCTTCGCCAGCAGGAGCAGGTCGTCGATGATCGCTTCCAGCCGCCCCACGTCGAGCAGCGCGTCCCTGAGCAGTGACCGCAGATCGGTCTCGTCGGGGTGAAGCTGCGCCTCCTCCAGTTGCGCGCGCAGGCCGGCGAGCGGAGTGCGCAGCTCGTGGGAGGCGTCCGCGGCGAACTCGCGCTGCCGCCGCAGCGCCCGCTCGGTCGTGATCTTCGCCTGCTCGATGCGGGCGAGCGTGCTGTTCACCGTGCGGGCGAGCCGCGCGATCTCGTCGTCGCCGACCGGTTCGGGCACCCGGGTGTCCAGATCGTTCACGTTGACGGCGGCCAGGTCGCTGCGGATGGCCTCGACCGGGCGCAGGGTGCGTCCGGCCACCTTCCAGGCGGCCCAGGCGGTGAGCAGTACGAGCACGGTGACCTCCGCGGTGAAGAGCAGATCGAACATTCCGACGGGCGTGAAGCCGTCGATGGGGCGTCCCGCGTACACCACGGGGGAGTGGGGCCCCGGCATCATCCGCAGCGCCGACAGGCGCAGGCAGCCGAGCCCGTCGTGCGTGCAGGTCTGGAGGTCCTGCATCGGATCGGCCTCCGACGGCCAGAAGGACGTCAGCGGCGGCCTGCCCCGGGCCGCCGGTGACGCGGAGAGAACACGGTGATCGGGAGCCACCACCTGGACCAAATTGATCCCGGCCACCTGCGGGGTGATGTCGTCGTGGACCTGACCCGTACGCCACGCGGCGGCCGTGAGCGCCGCTTCCTGCCGGGCGTCGAGCGAGACGGAGGTGGCGAACGCCTGCCGGGCCAACAGGCTGCCCAGGATCCCGGTGGGGATCAGCAGCAGGATGGCAAGCGCCGTGACGAGGACGGTGATGCGTCCTCGGATGGATTCAGGTCGGAGTCTTCGTAAGAACGCTGGGCCCCTGACGTACATTGCCGTCCTCCTCGCGATGACATTCCCAGCGGCACAGGCGACGGTCGTGTGGCTCTCCGGTGGCGAAGTGACCGGACGGGATGCCGCGCCTGTGAGGTTCGGAATAGGCTCGCAACGGCAGGCGGAGTGATCGCTGTGGCGTTCTGCCTGGTCAGGCCGCTACTTCTCGGCTCCGCACCAGGTTAGCAACGAGACTTGAAGGGCTCAAGTAAAGGAAGCATTCAAGAAACTTATGCCGTCGGCGTCTGATGTCGCCGCCGCCGGGAACTCGCCGGAGATCCTGCTCGTTGCCACTGCGGTGGAGTGGCGCTCCCACTTGTAGGGGCACCGCTCCTCGGGCACCATCCCCACTAGGCCGCGCAGCGGCTGATCGGTGAGTCGCGTCCTGGAGGAAGCGAATGGAGAGCAAGAACCCCATATTCAGTCGGCGCGGGGCGGCTGGTCAGCAAGCGTGGGCCGGTCCGGCGCCCAGCGTGGACCAGCTGAACCAGATGTACGCCGCCCCCGCGTACGCTCCCCCGTCGGCGCGGGCCATGACGATCGACGACGTCGTGGTGCGCGGCTTCACGACCCTCGGCACGCTCGTCGTCTCGGCCGCCCTGGCCTGGTACTTCAACGTCGGCTGGGGGCTCGCGGCGCCGGCGATGATCGTGGGCCTGATCCTCGGGCTCATCGTCTCTTTCCGGCAGAGCACGAATCCCGCGCTGATCCTCGGCTACTCCGTCTGCTACGGCATCGCCATCGGCGTGCTGAGCCACATGTACGACTATGTCTACAACGGCATCGTCCTGCAGGCCGTGCTCGGCACCATGGTGGCCTTCGGCGGCACGCTGGCCGTGTACGCCCTGAAGATCTTCCGGCCGACGCCGAAGTTCGGCAAGTTCGTGATCGCCGCCGCGTTCGGCGCGATCGGCCTCATGCTGATCAACTGGATCGCGAGCATCTTCGTCACCGGCGGCCTGGGCCTGCGCACCGACAGCCCCATCGGCTGGATCTTCAGCATCGGCATGATCCTGCTCGGCTGCTTCTTCCTGCTGCTCGACTTCAGTGAGATCGAGCATGGGGTGCGGGCCGGCGTGCCGGAGCGCTACTCGTGGCTGATGGCGTTCGGCCTGACCCTGAGCCTCGTGTGGCTCTACCTGGAGATCCTCCGCTTCATCAGCTACTTCACGAACAACGACTAGCCGTACGAAGCGAAAGGGCGCCGTTCCTGCCGGAGCGGCGCCCTTTTAATGGGCTATATCAGGATCTGGTGATCAGTTCCGTAATTTTCGATCAACATCCTGTAACAAATCAATGCCAGCGAGGGCTTGTCAAGCGCGGACCGGTGATGCACTGTGACACAAAGCAGCCTTTTCCGTGGAGGTGCCCATGTCGTTGAACCACTCACCGGAGACCCAGACCAAGCTGATCGCCCGCGTCCCGTCCATAACCGGGCGCGACCTCCCAGAGTGGTTCGAAGCCATCGACAACGGCCCGTCGTTCCTACGCTGTGAAGAGCGGGCCAACTGGCTCGCCGACGAGCACGGGCTGAGCCACGGCTACGCCGCCGCCATCGTCCTCGAGCACGAGCGGCGCCGTCGCTTCTAGACCGCAGCGCGGGAGGCGGCAGTGACGTCCCGCGCACACAGGACTTACGAGCATCACGAGCACAGCATCACGAGCACGGCACCACGAGCCCAGCACGCAGGCAGGGAGGCTCAGCTCAGGAAGCGGACTACCGTCCCCGAAGGCAGCACGCGCCCGCACCGGTCCGGTGCGGGCGCATCATTGTTGTATGGATCTCGACAAGGCGCGTGAGTTCGTCAGGAGCAATCACCGAGCGGTCATGCTGACCCGCCATCCGGACGGCCGGCCGCAGACCTCCCCGGTGACCGTCGGCTGCGACAAGGACGGCTACATCGTCATCAGCAGCCGCGAGACGGCCGTCAAGACCCGCAATCTGCGGGAGAACCCCGAGGTCGTGCTCACCGTGATGACCGACGCCTTCTACGGCCAGTGGATGCAGATCGAGGGCGTCGCCCAGGTCGTCTCGCTGCCGGACGCGATGGAGCACCTGGTGCGGTACTACCGCGACATCAGCGGCGAGCACCCGGACTGGGACGACTACCGCGACGCCATGATCCGGGAGAAGCGAGTGATCATCCGGGTCGAGCCCACGCGGGCCGGCCCCGACTTCCACGGCTGAGGAGCCCACGCCGGTCCCGGCTCCGGCCCGGACCGGCGTGAATTCCGCCGATCAGGACAGCCGCTCCAGCACCATCGCCATGCCCTGCCCGCCGCCGACGCACATCGTCTCCAGCCCGATCGACTTGTCGTGGAACCGGAGGCTGTTGACCAGCGTGGAGGTGATGCGGGCGCCGGTCATGCCGAAGGGGTGCCCCACCGCGATGGCGCCGCCGTTCACGTTGAGCCGCTCGATGTCGATGCCCAGCTCCTGGTAGGAGGGGATCACCTGGGCCGCGAACGCCTCGTTGATCTCGACCAGGTCGACGTCGCCGATCGACATGCCCGCGCGGGCGAGGGCCTGCCGCGACGCCTCGATCGGGCCGAGCCCCATGATCTCCGGGGACAGGCCGGTGACGCCGGTCGACACGATCCGGGCGAGCGGCGTGATGCCCAGCTCGGCGGCCTTGGTGTCGCTCATGACGACCACCGCGGCGGCGCCGTCGTTCAGCGGGCAGCAGTTGCCCGCCGTCACCGTGCCGTCCGGCCGGAAGACCGGCTTGAGCTGCGAGACCGCCTCGTACGTCGTGCCGGCCCGCGGGCCGTCGTCCTTGCTCACCACGCTGCCGTCGGGGAGCGTCACCGGGGTGATGTCGCTCTCCCAGAAGCCGTTGGCGATGGCCTTCTCCGCGAGGTTCTGCGAGCGCACGCCGAACTCGTCCTGCTCGCGCCGCGAGACGCCCTTCAGCGCCGCGACGTTCTCGGCCGTCTGACCCATGGCGATGTAGACGTCCGGCAGCGCGCCGTCCTCGCGCGGGTCGTGCCACACCGGCGCGCCGCCCTTGGCGGTCTCCTCCGTACGCGCCTTCGCCTCGTCGAACAGCGGGTTCTGCGCCTGGGGCATGTCGGAGCTGCCGTTCACGAAGCGGGAGACGGTCTCGACACCGGCCGAGATGAACACGTCGCCCTCGCCCGCCTTGATGGCGTGGAACGCCATCCGCGTCGTCTGCAGGGAGGAGGAGCAGTAGCGCGTCACCGTGGTGCCCGGCACGTTGTCGAGCCCCAGCATCACCGCGACCACACGTCCCAGGTTGTGGCCCTGCTCGCCCCCGGGGAGCCCACAGCCCAGCATGAGGTCGTCGACGTCGTTCGGGTCGAGCTGCGGCACCTTCGCCAGCGCGGCGCGGACCATCTGCACGGTCAGGTCGTCCGGGCGGATGTCCTTGAGTGACCCCTTGAAGGCGCGGCCGATCGGCGACCGCGCGGTCGCCACGATGACTGCCTCGGGCATGTGACTCTCCTGCCTGATCTCGTGCCCCTCCACACGGGGTTCCGGGGGGCCTCCTCACCGGAGGTTACCCCTCGGTACGCCGCCCGCCACGCCCCAGGCCCCACTCAACAGAATTTTGTACTACTGCACAGTGC